>JAZUIH010000075.1:0-3116 GCA_045642145.1 Oscillospiraceae bacterium
CTGAGACTGAAGAAGTGAATTAGTTACCGGTACTGAAACTGCAGCACCTGAAGCAGTCCCTATAATAAGTGCTGTAAAAGTTATAATGAACAGTTCACATACAAACTGTAAAGCAACCTTTGATTTTTTCATTCCTATTGCAGTAAGCACTCCGACTTCATACTTTCTTTCTCTGAGGTTGAAAATATTCAGGACTGCAAGAATGATTCCTCCAATGATAAGTACTATCATAAAAAACCATCCGGTCATTGAGCCGAGAGTTGTCAGCGGAGATACACTTTCTTCATATGCAGACAAGTCTCCGGAAGAAATAATGTAATTTTCAGGAAGGCCTTTTACTTCGGATTTTTCCACGAAAGCATAGTAGTTGTCCGCTGAAGCAAGAACATATGTAAAGCTTGTTTCTGCAGTCAGAACTGCTGATACAGATTCGTCATCATCTGAGGTGTTTGAGGCTTCTGCGGATTCTGAGATGATTTTTGTAAGTGCCGCAGCATTCATATAAATGTTATTGGCCGGATCTGAAAATGAAAATCTGCTGTTCCCGGCATCAGATGCGGAGTTTGTGTAGATACCTGTTACAGTAATGCGATATGTTTCCTTTGCACAGTCTGGATTTACAAGTGTTACAGTGTCACCAACTGTCAGGTCATTGTACATTGCAAGTTCATCACTTATAATACATTCATATTCTTCATCGGATTCACTGAACATTTCTCCGTCGGTTATAGAATATGTTCCGTCATTTCCAAACATGGAGAGCATAGCAGCGTAGTCTGAATATCCTGTTACTGAAAAATCTCCGTTTGCCTGCATTATCATTCCTCTGCCGCCGTTTTTTCCGCCTCTTCCACTGAACTGTTCTTCCATTGAAACAGCTTCAGTGGTTCCTTCTTTGCCGTATGCAATAATGTCTTCTGTTGAATTCATTGATACAGAAAGGGTATAGTAATATGAATCGTTCTCATCAAGTAAATCAGCATAAATCATATAGTCATTCAGAGAAAGTGAGGAACCTCTCAGTGAACTGAAATCGAATTTTCCTCTTTCCGGCTTGCCGCTGCTTTTATCTGAATTTCCACGCATCTCAGACATCATAGCTGTTCTGTCAAACGAAAGCTGTGCCTTTACTGTAAGTGATGAAAGGGTTTCGTTTTTGGCTTTTACTGCAGCTTCACGTATCGAAAGTGAAACACAGGCCGACAATGCGATAACAAGTGAAATTATAATCATCAGAATATTTCGTCCTTTATTTCTGATAATGCTTTTCCATGCGTTTTTAATAATGTACATAATCTTAACTCCTTAACTTTCATATACTTTATCATCATATTTGTAGAGTACAAGTATAACGCTGAGATTTCCGTTGAGTGTACGAAGGTCATCGATGAATTCTTTCTGGTCAGCAGAGTTATTGAGTTCTATGCTGTAAATAAGTTCAAAGAGAGTTCCGAATTCTGTTGTTTTGACCCTTTTAAGTTTCCATGATGAAGTGTATTTATCAAGAACTTCATCAAACAGACCTGTATAGTTCAGGTTTTCCGGAATGGTTATTTTTAGTGTCATACTGCTTGTCGCAGGGGCTGCAAATCCTGTTTTATAAAGCAGCAGTACAGCCACTGAAATAATAACAAGAAAAACATACGCATATCCTATGTATCCCATACCGCAGATAAGTCCTGTTGCTGTTGCATAAAATACATATGCGATCTGCTTCGGGTCTCCCGGAGCACTTCTGAAACGAACAAGGGTGAATGCTCCGGCCAGACTAAGTGAACTTGCTATATTTGTGCCTATAGCAGCTATAACGACCGTCACTACAGGCGGCAGCATTATTATAGTCCAGACATAACTCTGTGAATAACCACCGTCTCTGCGGTTAGTAAAAAGATAAATAAGGCTGACGATGAATCCTGCGAAAAGAGAACTGATTACTGCAAGTATGAACGTCTGAATATTTAATTCTGAATTCTGAAATACAGACTGAAACATTTTTACTCTTCCTTTCAAATTTATGTCATAATTACCACATTTTCATTCCGCGGTCCCCAAAGTCTTTATTGCCGCCTTTGCCGCCGCCATGACCACCCATCATTGACTGCGGGATGCTGTCGACCTGCGTACCGTTTACAATTACAGTTCCGCCGTTGTACTGTGCAGAGCCGTCATAGTCAAATGTGGAATTTCCTGTTACATCAATAGTGCCTCCGTTTACGATTATATCCCCGTTTGCATCAACACCGTCTGTATCACCGGCACCCATAACGATCTTGATATTTCCGCCGTTGAATTCAATAAGAACGCTGTAAGCAGAGCTTTTCCTTGCAGCATTTATTCCGTCATCACTTGCTTCAATATAAATATCTCCGCCGTTTATCCGGATATATGTGCTTTCAAGACCCTCGGCTGATTTAATATTAAATGAACCTCCGTCGATTATCATTGATGAAGTAGCCTGAATACCGTCGCTTACTGCAGCAAGATTAAATGTACCGTCTTCAATATATACTGAGCCAAGAGTATCGTCATCGCTGTTTTCACAGTGAACAGCATCCTTGTTTGACTTGATATTGAATTCTCCTCCGCATACGGAGATTGAATCATTGGCTTCAATTCCGTCCAGTGCAGATGAAATGTTGTATGTTCCGCCGGTAGCCTTAAGATCGTCTTTACATGAGATACCGTTTCCGTATGCAGAACCAATATTAAGAGTACCTGTTCCGTTAAGTACTATGTCATCTTTTGAATAAATAACAGCATCAGTATTAGTGTCTCCGTCAGAATTGAAGCTGCCGGTTACGGTAAGCGTATTTTCTCCAAGTGGTGAGATAAAACACTTGTCTGCTGACTTTACATAAATAACAGGAAAGCTGTTATTTGAAATTTCGGCATTTTCAAGAACAATCTGAACCTTGTCAGTTTTATCGGCATCAACTGTAACAGTAAAATCTGATGCATTTCCTGTGAGATAGTAAACGCCTTTTTCGGTTACGGTGTATCCTGAACTGTTTTCTGCGTTTATCATGATTACTTCTGAAAGATCCGGCGTAAGAGTAAGGTCACGTTCAGTAAACAAATCTGCTGTATTTGTATTTGCAGTAACTGTTTCTACGCTG
>JAZUIH010000076.1:0-4854 GCA_045642145.1 Oscillospiraceae bacterium
TGGCTTAGGGCTTTACATTTACGCCGGTGAGGATTTGCCGGAAGAAACTGACGGAAGCGCAGGACAGGCAATTGCAAACAAAGCCGCAAACAGTGGTATAGAAACAGCACAGGAGCCGCAGAAGGAATACAAGTGCTGTGACTGTGGAAAGCCGTTCTCAGCCTTTACAGACAGCAAGGGCAAGGAATGGAGTGTCGGACAGGTATATCACATGAGTGAGAACAACAACACAGACGGCAAGGCACGCTGTTCAGCGTGTATGAATAAAGCCGGTACAAACAAGAAGCTTCAGAAGTAATTAAGGGGGATTTATTATGTTTTTTGAATTCGGTGACAATGTTGTAAACGCCAACGCTATCAGTGAGCTTGTGAGGACGCACCAGGACGGAGAATATAAGATTATAGCTCTGAGGACTGACGGCTCTTATATGAGCTCTGAGAGCTTCGCAACAGAAGGCGAAAGAGAATCAAGAATGTCAGATATCCTTAACGGATTTATTGCAAACAATATTTTAATGTAATCGCAAAGGAGAATTGTAATGAACAAGATTATTCTTAAGGGTCGCATGGTCGCAGATCCGGAACTCAGACAGACACAGAGCGCAATTTCACACACACGTTTCAAGATTGCGGTCGATAAGATTACAGGCAAGGACGGAGAAAAGGCCGCAGACTTCATTGACTGCGATGCATGGCGCAACACTGCTGAATTCGTTTCCAAATACTTCAGCAAAGGACAGGAAATTCTTGTTGAGGGTGCATTGCACAACAACAATTACGAAAAACAGGACGGCACTAAGGTCTTCACTTACATTGTAACTGTTGACCGTGTAGAATTCTGCGGTAAGAAGGGCAGCAATACAGAGACGGCAGACGCACCTGCAAGCGGTTCAGCTCAGCTCGGAGACTTAAGCGATTTTGAAGAAATCTTAAGCGATGGTGACGTACCGTTCTGATAGGTAGGTGATAGCATGGCAGAAAGAAGAATGTTTGCGAAGACAATCACAAACTCAGCAAGATTCCTCAGAATGCCGGCAACGTCAAGGCTTCTATATTACGACTTAGGCATGAACGCCGATGATGACGGCGTAGTAGAAGCCTTTACGGTGCTAAGGCTTACAGGGGCGCAGGAAGATGATTTAAGGGTACTTGTTTCAAAAGGATATATATCTATTCTAAACGAAGACTTAGTATCGCTTATCAATGACTGGAAAACGAATAACACTATTCGAGTAGACAGATACAGGCCAAGCGTTTATCAGAATTTACTTGTTAAAATTTCTGAATGTGAAGAGGAAGAACCTGTAATGCTTGAAGAGATTCCTGACGGTATACCAAGTGACAACCAACGGTATACCAATGGTATACCATCTGACAACCAAGTGTCAGACAACCGGTCAACCCAGGATAGGATAGGTAAGGAAAGAGTAGGTAAGGGTAGAATAGATAAAGATATAGACGTCGATTCCGACTTTGAATATCTCTGGTCTCTTTATCCTAAAAAAGACGGCAAGAAGAACGCAAAGACAGCATATCAGAGAGCTGTAAAGAAAGGCGTTACAAAGGAACAGGTTGAAGACGGTATCAGAAGATATATTGAGTATATCAGAATTACAGGTCAGTATATCAAGAACGGCTCAACATGGTTCAACCAGGAATGCTGGAATGACGAATACAAGACTGAAGGAGTGATGCACGATGTTAGAAGCCAAACTGACGCTCGAGGACAAAACTGGGATGTCAATGACAACACGGTTATCTGAACTGATAGCATCTTTAGGCTGCATTGAAAGATTCCCTGCATCTGATGAACCGGAAGAGGAAGACTACTTTCACAGCGACAGATACAGAGAAGCTTTACAGTTCAAGGCTGATAAGTATAATTCACGTGAAGGTTCACTGACAGGTTACAATTGCATTAAATGCCGCAACAAAGGCTTCGTGATGTATATAAACGATGACTTTGACGAGGTGTGCCGAACATGTGAATGCATGGCTATCAGAGACTGTGCACGTGTTATGAAAAACAGCGGGCTTGATGAAACTGCACTTGAAAGGCTGACTTTTGAAGCTTTTGAAACCGAAGAAGGCTGGCAGAGACGCATGAAATCAGTTGCAGAAAAATATCTTGAAACCATAAAAAGCGGAGATACAGAACACTGGCTGTTTATGAGCGGTCAGACAGGAAGCGGTAAAACTCATTTATCAACAGCCGTTTGCGTAGAGCTTCTGAAATCCGGCTATAAAGTCAAGTACATGACATGGCATGAGATAGTGCACAGGCTTCAGCAGGCAAAATTCAACGCAGAAAGATATGATGCTGTTATATCTGAAATCAACGAAGCCCAGGTACTTTATATCGATGATCTGTTTAAAACAGAGAAGTCAGAAAGAGATATAGCCTTTGAGGCGCTGAACATAAGATACGTGTCAAGAAAGCCGACAATCATATCAAGTGAGCTGAATGTAAACAGCATTACAGATATTGATGCAGCAACAGCCGGACGTATCATGCACATGTCGAAGAACTACACAGCGCAGATATTGAATGATGAATCAAGAAACTATAGGAGAAAATAAAGATTAAGGGGAAATTGAGATGGAAGCTGAAAAAAGGACATGTTTAGAGTGCGGTAAATCTTTTAAAGCAAGGGGTCAGAACTTCATGTGCCCTGCATGTATAAAAAGGATTATTGAAGAATCACAGACAAAGCCGGTACAGCGTGAAGATGTCCGGGCAGAGCTCGGATATCTTCCGGTGTACAAGCCAAGGAAAAAGAAACCACAGATTGTTATTGACGCCAGGAGAGCCAAAGAGCTTGGCGTCAGTTACGGCCGCTATATTGCAGATTACAAAGGCAGAAAGTAGAAAGGAGACAAGGGGATATGAGTCCGACAGCAGAAGAAATAGCAAAGGATTTAATCAGATTGTCAGCACGTATCAGTGCATACGGTGATGATCCTATAAGCGACGCAGAACGTCAGTCTTTATCAAAGGCCTGTGCATACTGTGTTGAGATGGTAAGGCGCAAGTACAAGCTTGTCAGCGGTTACTACATAACAGCAGAACGTGCGGCACAGGTGATGTATGAACAGCAGTATGGAGACGGGCTGAAGTTTCATTAATAAGTAATAACAAAAAATTCTGAACACTGTATTACCTGTTAATCCTATGGAACATATATGCATAATAGGTTTAACATATCGGTTACATAGGTATTAACACAGGTTGTACAGGTAGGTTTTAAAACATATCTGAATGATAGGAAAAGGAGCAGGGCAATGCCAACACAGGAAGACTTAAAATATTTTCAGTCAATGCCCTTAGACATTAAGGTTGCAATGACAAAGACAAGAATCCGTGAATGGGTTACGTTCTACGGTGTAAGCGGTACATGTATCAGCTTTTCAGGCGGCAAGGATTCAACGGTACTGCTTCATTTAGTGCGTGAGTTATACCCGGATATACCGGCCGTGTTTGTTAACACCGGCTTGGAATATCCCGAAATACAGGCGTTCGTGAAGACGTTCGACAATGTAACAATATTAAGACCGGAAATGCCGTTCAGCGAAGTAATAAAAAAATATGGTTACCCATTCATCAGCAAGGAAGTATCACAGAAAGTTGATAAGGCAAAACAAGGATATCCGTGGGCGCTGAAGTTCCTTAGAGGTGAAGCAGTTGACCAGTACGGCAATCACAGCAGATTCAACATTGAAAAGTATGAACCTTTACTGAGAACAGATTTCAATATTTCTGCAATGTGCTGCTCGGTTATGAAAAAAGGGCCGCTTCATCGTTATCAGAACAGTGAAGACCGTAAGCCGATTATAGCCACAATGCCAGATGAATCGAAACTGAGGACACAGGCGTGGATAAAGAACGGATGCAACGCCTTCGAGTCAAAGGATCCTAAGAGTCAGCCGATGAGCTTCTGGACACAGGAAGACGTTCTTGAATACATCGTTCAGAATAATCTGAAGATTGCTTCTGTATATGGTGACGTAGTGAAAACAAACAAGCAGTATCAGTACAGCATGTTTGAAGACAATCAGGAATGCAAATACAGAACGACAGGCTGTGATAGAACCGGCTGTATTTTCTGTGGTTACGGCGCACATTTGAATAGTGACAGGCGTTTCCTTAGATTAAAGGAAACACATCCCAAGCAATACAATTATTGCATGGGGGGGGAGAATATGACATCGACGGTATTTGGAAGCCTAACAAAAACGGCCTAGGTATGGGTCATGTAATAGATGAACTCAACAAGCTTTACAGCAAGAATGGCAAGGCATTTATAAATTATTGAAAAGGGGAATTGTAATGGCAAAAATGAAGGCAAGGATAGCGCCGACGAAGATAGACACACAGAGAGCCAACGAAAAGTGCTGGGAGGTTATCTGTGAGACACTGGCTATCTCAAATGCTGAAATGATGATAGCTGTCAAGCGTCACTTCGGATTAGGCGCAAAGAGAATGAAAGAGTTTGCTGCAACAATGCTGAAAGTCCAGGAAGAATTTAAAGAACATGAGAAAGACGGCGTTATAATCAGCAAGCTGACAAATGAGCTTAAGGACGTTGACATTGATGTTTCTGAAGCATGGCAGTTTGAGTCATTCGAAAAGGTCTCAGAGGAATGCAGAAAGCAGAAGAAAGTTGTCTGCGACGTAAGCGAAGCAAGAGGTATCAGAGAGATGTTTAACGGCTTCAAGTGGCTTATGGAGAATCAGAAATGAACTACACATGTGAGGATTGTAAAAAGCAATGCTGGGAGCGCTCGAGAAAATATCCATGCAGAGAATTTATTCCCGGAGAGCTTCCGGCAAGCGAAATAAGGAGGGCTAAACGT
>JAZUIH010000077.1:0-27630 GCA_045642145.1 Oscillospiraceae bacterium
AGAACGACATGGCTACGATCCGACTTATTTACAAGCAACCCTGTAACAAATGATCCGGATGAGATATTTATAAGTGTTGTTGCCGGTGCAGGTGAGCAGCTGGTTTCCGGAAGTACTGACAGC
Organism: Oscillospiraceae bacterium; assembly: GCA_045642145.1. Lineage (GTDB taxonomy): Bacteria > Bacillota > Clostridia > Oscillospirales > Ruminococcaceae > HUN007. The sequence continues at coordinate 124 of JAZUIH010000077.1, forward strand.
TGTGACTATATCATGAACAGAAACGGTAAGCTTACCGGACAGAACGGCAGTACAGTAAGTCTTTCCCCTGAGCTTCTTGACGGACTGTACAGGGCTGCAGTTCACATTGAAAACGGATTCAGACCTGCACGGGGGCAGGATATAGAGTTCTGTACGGAAAACGGAAAAATCCATATTCTTCAGTGCAGACTGATAACCGGTTTCCGTCATATAAACAAGGAGCTTCCGAGGACTGTTCTCGACAATTCAAACATCATCGAAAGTTATTCCGGAGTTACGACACCGCTTACATTTACTTTTGCGAGGGATGTTTATTCAAAAATATACAGACAGACCCTCAGGTCGTTTTACATCAGCGAGGAAGCCATAGAATCAATCTCCGATGACCTTGACAATATGCTTCATTTCTACGAAAACAGGGTATACTACAGACTTAACAGCTGGTACCGCATGACATCGCTTTATCCGGGATATGAGAAGAACAGACAGTATATGGAGAATATGATGGGTGTCAAGGCCGCACTTGACGAGTCACCGGTTCAGGCTAAGTCAAGACTCTTCAGAATATATGCCGGCTTTATACGCAGGATGATAAATATGAAGCGTGACAGCAGACGATTTCTTGAACGTTTTGAGAAGGTGACTGCTCCGTACTATGCTGACAGTCTGGAAGGTTTCTCTTCGCGTGATGCTCTTGCTGTCTACGGGAAACTTGAACACGAGATTCTCGATGACTTTATAACACCTATTGCCAATGACATGGGTGCAATGGTCATATACGGAAAGCTCACTGAAACTCTTCAGAAAGCGGGTATCGACGGTTACGAGGGCCTTGTCAGTGCCGCTGTCGGAAAACAGGGAAATGTTGAAAGTGCACAGCAGAGTGAGGCTCTGATTAACATTGTCAGGATGATTGCCTCAGATGAGGAAACCGTAAAGCTTTTCTGCTCTCCGGATGATGAGATAAAAAAGCATATGGATGACGATACTCCTGTTTTCAGGGCGGTACGTGAATATATTTACCGTTTCGGTCCGAGAACTATGGATGAGCTGAAGCTTGAGACAGTAACGCTTGCCGAGGATCCTTCGTTCCTTTTTCAGACTGTCAGGGGGTATCTGAAGTGTGACAGCCTTCCTGAGCTTAAGTCCGGTGACAGTGATGACAGTGACAGGGATCTGCTCTCACACTTTCACGGGCCTGCCAGACTCTGGGTTCACCTGCTTCTTGTACTTACGAAGTATTTTATACGCAACCGGGAGTCACTCAGACTCAGGAGAACCTATATCTATTCCATTATCAGAAACGTGTACCTGCGTATAGGCAGCAATTTTGCCTCTGAGGGGATTATAAACACACAGCGTGACATTTTCTTTATGACAAGGGATGAGATTGCGGAGGTCGTAAAGAACGGAAATGCTGATCCTGAGCTTATCAGGAACAAAATCAGGACGCGCATGGCAGAGTATGAAACAAACAGAGGCCGGGTGACAAACGAACGAATGTACTTCTACGGGGAAGTCTGCCCTGAAAATATGATACCTGTATATTCAAGACAGGAAACTGAGGGAAGCAGCATACTCCGCGGAACTGCAGGCGGAGGCGGAACCGCAGAAGGAAAAGTCAGACTTGTTGAGGATCCTTCAGGTGCTGACGTTTCCGGCCTCATCCTTATGGCAAAGCGTACAGATCCGGGCTGGACTGTTCTGTTTCCGATGGCTAAGGCAGTAATAATAGAAAGGGGCAGTGTGCTTTCCCATTCGGCTGTTGTGGCCCGTGAGATGGGCATACCGCTTGTCGCAGGCATACGCGGACTCACTGACAATATAAAGGACGGAATGACCGTCAGGGTTGACGGCATAAACGGAACCGTTGAAATACTTGGAGAAGAAAATGACTGAAGCAAAATTTGATTTTTTAAGATACACCAACTGCTGGGAGGATACGGATATCCTTCTTGAGGCACTTGATATTAAGGAAGGCGAAACCGGTATATCAGTGGCGTCGGCAGGCGACAATACACTTGCCATGCTGCTTAAGTCCCCGGAGCGCATATACGCCTTCGACCTGAACAAAATCCAGCTTTACTGCTGCGAGCTCAAGATGGCTGCTTTCAGATGCCTTGCCTATGAGGAGATGCTGGTTCTTCTCGGAGTAAAAAACGGAGACCGCGGCACACTGTACCGCAGAGTAAGATTTCTCATTTCACCGGAGGCAAAGAAGTATTTTGACCTTAATCCGGATATCATTGAAAAGGGAATAATTAATACAGGGAAGTTTGAAGGCTACTTCAGGATATTCAGAAAATACATTATCCCTGTTATATCCTCTCAGGAGCGTTTCAGGAAGTTTGTCTGTATGAGAGATACGGAGAAGCAGACCGCATACTGCAGGAAGTATATTGAAACACGCCGTTTCAGAGCGGTTTTCAGAATATTTTTCGGATACCGTGTAATGGGAAGACTCGGACGTGACAGCAGCTTTTACAGGTATGTTACGGAAAAGGAAAGCAGCGGTGAGGATATCAGAAAGAGGTTTGAGTACGGTGTTTCACATACATCCAATGTCACAAATCCGTACTTCGGATATATTGTTTTCGGCAGATACGGCGGAAGAAATCTGCCCCTCTATCTGAGAAGGGAAAACTTTGATATCATAAGGCGCAGACTGGACAGAATTACGCTGGTTCACGGAGACCTGCTTTCACTTGACATAAAAAATGCGGACTTTGCAAATCTTTCGGATATATTTGAGTACATGAGTGAGGATGACTTCAGAAAAAACACTGAACATCTTGGCAGCATGCTTTCCGAAGGCGGAAGGGCGGCGTACTGGAACATGCAGAACAGGAGATATATTGAAGATGACGGATTCAGATACGAAGACTGTATATCCGCAAAGCTGTTTGAGAAAAACAAATCATGGTTTTACAGAGACTTCAGACTATACCGGAGGACTTTAACAGGTGAGTGAGATTGTAAACAGATTTGAGAAAATATGCGCTCAGTACCCGGACAGAACGGCAGTAGTTTACAGAAACGGCAGCAGGGTAAGAAGGTCATCCTTCAGCATGCTTAATGATGATGTTCACAGGATGGCGGCGTATCTGAAAAAGTGCGGAGTTAAGGAAAATGACCGTATCCTTGCGTTTGCGGCTTCCTCATACAGACTCTGCGTCTTTATGCTGGCGGCTCTTGAGACAGGCGCTGCGATGATGTACGTTGATATTACGGCAAGGCAGGCAAGTCTCAGAAGTGTGTTTGAGCAGTACAGACCGGACATGGTTCTTGTGTCTGACCAGACAAGATATCTCAGATTTATGTTTTCTGAGATAAGAAAGATAAAGCATATAATAAACGTGGACCGTTACGCTGAGTGTGAGCCGGACAGTTCCGCTTCAGCGGAAATAAGCGAGGAGACCACAGGACTTCTGACGATGACAACAGGTTCAACGGGAACACCGAAAACTGCCGTAAGGTCACACAGGGATCTTATGAACCAGCTGAAGCTCATCAGCAGCAATATTTCCGCAGGCGAAGAGGAGACGATACTGACAACCTCATTTATATATGTTTTTGCCAATATCCTCAGCGGATTTACAACTGTTATTCCGCAGGTAAGCCCGGGGAGAAATTCACCGGCTAAGCTTAACAGGCTGCTCGGACTGTTTTCGGAGGAACATATAACGATGATTATCGGTACTCCGGACTTCTGCATGAAGGCTGAGAATATCTTTCCTGAGCTCAGGACTCTTTATTTCGGCGGAGCGATTCTGAACCGCCATGAGGCAGAGCAGATAAGGAGAAAGTTCAGCAGCTGCAAATGCAGGATTATCTACGGTTCCACTGAGTGCAGCATCATAGCGTCAGTGGATATGGATGAATATATATCAGTTCTTGCAGACACACAGCGTTCACTTCTCGGAACTCCTGTGGAGGGAGTAAGGGTTCGTCTTGCTGAGGACGGTGAGATAGTCGTTACAGCCGATGCGCTTCTGAAAAAATATCTTGTTAATCCTGATGACGGCAAGGAACGTGATGAGGACGGAACAGTCTGGCATCACACCGGGGATATGGCTGAGTATGACGGGGAAACACTTGTTTTTCTCGGAAAAAAAGGACGGTTTATAAATATAAACGGCAGTAAAGTTTACAGCAACTGTATCGAGCAGCGCATCATCTCGCTTTGTCCGTCAATTGAAAAGTGTGCTGTTCTTCAGAAAAACGACAGGGTGTATGCGGTTATTCAGGGCCCTTATTGCGAGAAAGAGCATAATCATGTCAGGGATGTACTTAAGGACTTCGGAACAGAAGAACCGTACATAGTAAACTGGAAACGCATACCGTGTGACGTGAAGCATCACACCAAGATAGATTACAGAAAAACCGCAGGGAGACTGGGATTATGAAATATACAATTCACGAAATACTTAAAAACGGAACCGAACAGCTTGCTGATCATCCGTATATATTTACAAGAGAAGGAAATGACTTTACTTACAGAACATACGGCAGGTTTGCTTCTGATGTCCGCAGAGTCGCTGCTTTTCTTAACGATTCAGGAATGAACGGCAAAAAGTTCATTCTGTACGGCTCAAATTCATACGAATACATGGCTGCGGATGCGGCTGTTATGGCGTATACAGGCGTAAGCTGTACTGTTTCAAAGGAGTGGACTGCTGAAAATCTTATCAGAGCGGCCGGCCATATTGAAGCCGATGCGGTTATTTACTCTGATGACAGGCGCAGTATTGTTTCAGAGCTGCATGACGCCTTTCCTGAAATGTTCTGTATAAGCTTTTCGGAACTTATGGACAACGCTTCAGTCTGCGGTGAATATTCTGTTCCGGAGCCTGCGGACAGATGCTGCAAGATTATTTTTTCATCCGGTACAACAGGGGTTCCGAAGGCGGTTATGCTGTCACAGGAACAGATGTATGCAAACTATGATGATCTTGTAAGGAGAACGCCTTTTACCGCTGATGATGCTGTTTATCTTTTCCTGCCGCTGAGCCATACATACAGCGGAATATGCAACTTCCTCTATTCACTTGTTACAGGCATGCAGATATGGCTGTGTTCGGATACAAAGCTCATTTCCGAAGAGCTTCAGATGGTAAGGCCAACTGTTTTCTGTACCGTTCCGCTTGTGCTCGAGAGATTTTACAGTGCATGTCAGTCCGGAGGAGTTCCTGCTGCTGCCGTGTTCGGCGGAAGGCTTAAGTATCTTTTCTGCGGCGGCGCATTCTGCAGACCTGAGCTTCGTGAATTTTTTAAAAAGAGCGGAATAAACCTGCTTGAAGCGTACGGACTTACCGAGACCTCTTCAGTTATTTCCGTTGAATATACTGACCCTGACGACTGTACATCAGCAGGTACAGTTATGGAAAATATCGATATAAGAATAGACAGTCCTGATGAAAACGGTGTGGGCGAAATTCTTGTCAGAGGAAGAAACCTCAGTTCAGGATACCTGAAAAATACGGAGGCAACGGCTGCTGCGTTTGACAGTGACGGATTTTTCCATACCGGAGATCTTGGTTTCCTTCAGGGACGAAAACTGTATCTGAAGGGAAGAAAACGCCGTATGATTCTTTTTTCAAACGGTGAAAATGTTTATCCGGATGAGATTGAAAAGCTTTTTATGGAATATGATGATATTCAGCATGCAAAGGTATATCAGAAGGACAGGATTATTTTTGCAGAGCTTTTTGTAAAGGCACCGCGCGACTGTGAGGATATAGTAAACGAGGTGAACTCGCGTGTTCCTGATTATGCAGAAATCCGCGGATACGAGGTTATCTGCGACAGTATAAACAGAAGACTCAAATAAATCTGCAGTAAACAGAACCCCGCCCTGGCAGCGTACTGCGGGGCGGGATTCTGCTTTATGAATGAATTTAGGTGGTTGATAGCTTTTTGTATTTTGTATATCTGTTCTGCTTCAGGAAAATGCTGATCTTCAGCTTCCTTTATCAGCAGAGTCTGTTTTTGAGAGTTATTATATCGATGATGTTTACTTTTCCGTCACCGTTTATATCAGCAGCTGCTGCATAATCTGAGCTGCCGTCTGTCATATATCCGATAATCGTCAGAAGGTCCTGTACGTTTACGATGCCGTCCATATTAACGTCTCCTGAAACTGTTTCGACAGCTGATGAACCGGATGTGCTGTACACTGCTGTTACTGAGATGTCACCGTCAAGCTTTATTTCGGCGGTTCTGCTCTTTATTACTGTTCCGTCCGAAAGCTTCCAGCCTTCGAAGCTGTATCCCTCTGCCGGTTCCGCAGTTACCGTAACAGGGAAGTCTGTATAGTATTTTCCTGTGTAGTTACCGTCAGGTGTGAGCGTATTCAGCTTAACCTTTCCGCAGCTGCTGTCGTTTATGAGACTGAATGAAACAAGACTGCCCTTAAGTCCTGCAGCGCTCTTAAGCTGTGAAACCGCGGACGAATATCTTGAACCGTACCAGTTCTTTACTGTGCTGACAGCTGACGAGAAACTGCTGTTTCCCCAGAATTTTTTCTGAGTGTCCTGAGCCGGCTGCTGGTATATCCTTGTGTATTCGCTTATAAGTGAATTTACTCTGTCTGATGAGAAATTGCTGCCTGCCATATCCATAAATGCGACTGAAAACTTCATTCTGAACTCATCGTTTTTCAGTGCGTTTGAAAGCAGAGTTCCTACAAATGAACCGTCCTTCATAACTGTGCTGAATATGTTGATGTTTGCAGGAACAGTATTGTATATTCCTGAATTGAATTCTGTGTCAAAAAGAATAAATCTCCATCTGCCGTCTGCATAAGGATTTGAGTCGTCAGTATTTACGGCTTTCCAGAGGGCGCAGTTGTTTTTGCCCCAGTCCTTGTTTCCAAGGTAAATCTCGGCTCCCATATAGTCAATGAAGCTGTCGATATCAACAAGACTGCAGAGCTTTGCGTAGTTTTCCGAGGATGAGAAGTCAGTTTTCTTTACCCATTCTGCAAGCTCATTGTATTCACTGTATGTTTCCTCATCGCCTTCGTCAAGCTTCTGGTTCTTTATTATGCATACATCTTTTTTGTTTACGCCAGTGTGTGACTTTATATAATCCTTGCTGATTTTTTCAGTTATTTCATAGTGACCGTAGAACTCACCGTTTACAAAAACTATGCATGGTTCCATGGCCTGTTCGAGGAAGTTCCTGTCGTTTACAAGAGCCTGGTTAAGCTTGTCCCTGAACCTTGTGTCCTGACAGTCGTTACCTCCGTTTCTGAGAATAAAGCTGTCGAATTTTTTTATCTTTTTTCCGGTTGCCTCACTTCTGAGAGTGCCTGAGAAAAGATCATATTCAAATGATGAGCAGCCGTACTCGTCCCTTGCGTATACGTTGAAGCTTTTCTGGCTGAATCTTCTTGTATATCCGCCGTGTATTCTGATTCCTGCATCCTGGTTAAGCTCTGAACGGCCGCCGCTGAATATCTGTATATTGGCAGGACGCTCCCATTCGCGGCCTTCGTTTTCATAGTTCTGCCATATACCTGTCTGTTTGCTGAACAGATTATCGCGGTCGGTAACAATGGAGATTACCTTCATGCTCTGATAGTATGAGGCCTTGTTCTGATATCCTATGAAATAAACTGCAGTAACCGGTTCACTCATGTTTCCTTCCGGGTCACAGGCTACTGCACGGATTACTGCCGCGTCAGATGATGAAGTACCTGCGCCGCCTGGCTGGCCTTCCTCAGGCCTCTGCTCATGTCCGCCGCCTTCAGGTTTTCCGCCGTCAGGACCGCCTGGTTCTCTGCCGTCTTCCGGTTTTCTCTGAGATTCCCTGTTCTGACTCACGGCGTTTGATATGCTGAATGCAGATGTATATTCATTTGATGATTTGTCAGGAGTTGAAGAGTCAACCGTAAAGTAGATTTTTGAACCCTCCTCAGCAGTGATTTCAAGGTCAAATGAATCACTGTAAAATCCTGAAGGAACCGAGAACGAAGGAGACTGTACAACCTTCTTTATTACGGAATCAGAACTGTTGGATGCCCCCGGAGTCATGGACATCACTGCAAATGATGATCCGCCGTCTGTTATTCTTCCGTATGATACGTCTGAATCAAGTGAACCGAAGGAAACTGTATCAGACACATTTCCGTTTCTGTCTGTAAGTGTTACTGTTTCACCGTCAGCCGAGAGTCCGAAGGATGCAGTGTACTGTCCGTTCAGTGTAATCTCCTTAGAACTGCAGAATACTGTGATATATTCCCCGGGACCTATCACAGTTCCGTCAGGAAATGTAAATCTGTACGGTTTTGATGCATTATCGGAAATGCCGTATCCGCTCAGGTCTGTGCTGACGTCTGAAGAGTTGTATATCTCAATCCAGTCGTAAAATTTTCCGTCTGCTGCTGCAAATGACGTATTTCCGGCGCATACTTCATTGATAACCGGACCTGATGATTCTGCTGCATGCGAAAAAGGCATCTGCATGCACGTTCCGAGCAGTGATGCTGTGCATAGCACTGAGATGACTGATTTTTTTGTTCCTGTCATTTATTAACCTCCGTATGGTGTTTTTACGATAAATCTGTATATATGGTGAACATCAGAATAAATTTGACATTCACTATAATGCTTTTATTTATATCGCCTTATAGTAAACGATAAAATATTTTGTCGTTTACTATAAGACGTATTCAGAGGCCGAAAGGTTCCCGGAAATTTTTATTCATCGGAAAAATATTTTTTCGCTGACTGTATCTGCTGAGAAAATTTGTTCTGATTCAGGAAAACGTTTTAGTGAAAAATATGTACCTTTATACAAAATCATTGAAATAACGCATAAAATTATATTATGATTCTATAAAAATTTGTATTGAAATTGTGACGACAATGGTTTATTATAATAAAGGAGACAATTTTAAGAAAACGCCATGTGCGTTTTACTTGTCCGGAGATATGGATATGAAAGTGAACACTATTGCATGTATCGGTTAAACAGGGAGAAGATATGAGTTTATTATAAACAGCGGAGTATGAGAAATGCAGTGTTCCTTTCATAATGTCCGGGGATTTTTTATGAGGGGGTGAACAGGGGAAAGATGAAAAACACTAATTTATTCGGATATTTAAAGGCGAGAAAAAACTATACCGGAAACTACAGGATTTTCCGGAGAGAAGACAGAGCTATATCAATCATAGCAGAAAACAGGGATGATGCACTCAGACAGCTTAATGAGCATGTCAGGGTACTCAGAAATATCATGCCGGAGATATCCGTGTCAGATCTGAGGATTAAGTAAGGAACGGTTCGTTAAAATCAGGAATGTTTGTGTAAAGCTGTACAGTAAACGGAAACAGAATACGGTTTCCGTGAATGTAATTATCGGATAAATCAAAAAAATCAGAAATCCCCCTGCACATACGAGGTGCAGGGGGATTTTTCGATTCAGTCACTGATGATATCAGGCGTAGTACAGCGGTGTATGTCTGATTCGCGGCGTTATATGGCGCGCCTGGTTTTCCACCCACTGCAGGGGACTGTCCTCGGGAAGTTCAGATGTAAGTTCGTTTAACTGCACCTGTTTTCCTGAAACTGACTGACTGTATGAATTCTGAAGCCACCAGAAGAAAAAATGCTCACAGGCATGAACGCATTCGTGGACAATTATCTCGTCTGCACTGCAGCAGCGGTTTTTCTGTGCCTCAGTGTCTATCAGAATTGTTCCGGCAGGGACTTTTCTGAGTGACCTCATGCTTTTTTCGTACACAGATACATACGAATCACTGAAAAATATTCCGCTCAGTACTGAGTCATCATCTGAAAGTCGGGCCTTTTTCACTCTGAAGCCGATATTTCCGGCAAGAATCCGTGCATCCGGCATTACTCCGTCAGCTGCGGCATCAGGACAGAAGTTCCTTATAATGTTTCCTGCTTCAGTATCGAGGTCGTTTCTTGTAAGAAGCGGAACAAGATAGTCGGAAAGTCTGTTTTCGCGGCATATGTCGCTGTGCCGGTACAGTGCAGCGCCCTCAAACAGACTGAAGCCTCCCGGAGCGCGGAAGGTTCCCTCCACACGGTATCTGAACTGATAAATGTTTTTTTCGTCAGAAAGTGATACTCTGACAATGGTGTTTATACGGAATGAACGGTAGTCAATACGGTTGGCATAAACCCGCAGAATCTCCGTTTGGCATACGTGTTTTCCTCTGAAATACACATCAGATGAGCCGGGAAAGGGAAGCGTGCGCTCCGCAAAGCACTGTCTGAGATATGAACTGTATCCGGACCCGTACTTTGATTTTATAAATTCAGAAAAAGTGCATATTCCCGGTATGCGCTCACCTTGTCCGGAAAATGACGCAGATACGTGACTATTCATTAAACAACACCTCCGTGTGCTTGACATGCTGACTGGAATGTGGTATAATATAAATAATCAGAAGTTCGTAAAAGTTCGTGATTATTATATCACGAAAGTTTTTCTATGTCAACACTTCCGGAGGACCATATGAAAAATCTTTCACAGAAAATAGCCGGTCTGCGCTGCAGCCTCGGCATGTCGCAGAAGGAGCTTGCCGAAGCAGTCGGAGTATCGCTGCGTTCAGTGCAGGCCTATGAGGGCGGTGAGAAAACACCGCGTCAGAAAACTCTTTTTCAGCTTGCAAGGGTACTTAAGGTTTCAGCTGAGTACCTTTCCGGTGAGGAGCCGGATTCAGAAAAAACGGATGATACCGGTTCGTCAGGTACGGATATTAACAGGATGCTTGCTGAGAACGAAGCTCTTTTTTCAGGAAACGAACTTTCCCAGGCTGAAAAGGACATATACTTTGACGCCATAATGACTGCCTATGTGAACAGCAAACAGAAGGCAAGGGAAAAGTTCGGTAAAAAGTAACTTCAGCAGGTGACACTGATGAAATACATATGCATCGATCTTAAAAGCTTTTATGCGTCAGTTGAGTGTGTTGAGCGCGGACTGGACCCTCTTAACACACACCTTGTTGTGGCTGATGAGAGCAGAACCGAAAAGACAATCTGTCTGGCTGTTACACCGTCCCTCAAGGCATACGGCATAAGCGGACGAGCCCGTCTTTTTGAGGTAAACCAGCGCGTCAGGGAGATAAACGATGAACGTCTGAGAAAAGCTCCCTACAGCGAATTTGCCGGCAGTTCATTCATTGCCTCAAACTTCAGGGACAACAAGTCGCTCAGACTCGACTTTATAATTGCCCCGCCGCAGATGGCGCACTATATGGAGGTAAGCTCGCATATATACAGCATATACCTTAAGTATATTGCTCCGGAGGATATTCACGTATACTCCATTGATGAGGTGTTCATAGATGTTACGCAGTATCTCAGAACATACGGCTGCACTGCGCACGAACTTGCCATGCGTATGATAAGGGATGTTCTGAAGGAAACGGGAATCACCGCTACTGCAGGTATAGGCACCAATATGTACCTTGCAAAAATTGCAATGGATATTGTTGCAAAGAAAATGCCTGCTGATGAGGACGGAGTGCGTATTGCAGAGCTTGATGAGGATTCGTACCGCAGGCAGCTCTGGAATCACAGGCCTATGACTGATTTCTGGAGGTTCGGAGCCGGTATAACCAGACGCCTTGAGAGACTCGGGGTTCACTGCATGGGAGATCTGGCAAGACTCTCCGACAGAAACGAAGACGTCCTTTACAGGGAGTTCGGCATTAACGCGGAACTTATAATAGATCACGCATGGGGCTGGGAACCATGCACCATATCGGAGATAAAAAAATACAGACCTGAAAACCGGAGCCTCAGTCAGGGACAGGTACTTTCGTGCCCTTACACCTATGACAAGGCACGGCTTATAGTCAGGGAGATGACAGATATGCTTTCCCTTGACCTGGTAAGAAAGCGCGCAGCTGCCGACCAGCTGGTACTCACGGTGTGCTATGACCATTCGTATATACCTGAAGGTTATGAAGGCAGGCTTGAAGTCAACCATTACGGGAAAACCGTTCCGAAAAGTGCCCACGGCACAGCCGGACTTGGAAAATACACTGCATCAACCCGTCTCCTTACAGAGGCAGCAATGAAAATTTTCAGTGAAACCGTTGACTGCAGGCTGCTGGTAAGAAGAATCTATGTTGTGGCCAACCACGTTATACCGGAAAGTGCGGTACCTGAGGAGCCGGCGTTTCAGTACAGCTTTTTTGATGATACCGAAAAAATCGAAAAACAGCGCGCTGATGAGAAGCGTATGCTTGAGCGTGAAAAGAGCATCCAGAATGTTATAGTTTCGCTTAAGGAGAAGTACGGTAAAAACGCAGTTCTCAGAGGCATGAACTTTGAAGAGGGAGGAACGGCGATAGAACGAAACGGACAGGTGGGAGGACACAGGGCATGAATGACAGCTTTGATGATATTATAAGCCTTCCGCATCATGTATCACCGACCCGTAACCGCATGTCGCTGCATGACAGGGCTGCTCAGTTCGCTCCGTTTGCTGCTCTTACCGGATATGATGAGGAGATTGACGAAACCGCAAGGCTTACGGATGATTTTATTTCCATGACCGAAGACCAGTCAGCACGGCTTGACAGCGTGTTTCAGGAGATGCTGAACTCTGACAGGCCTGATGTAAAAGTAATATACTTCAGACCCGACCCGCTGAAGTCCGGCGGGTCATATGAAACATACAGGGGAACCTTCAGGTTTTTCGATGCACAGAACAACGTTCTTAAGTTTACGGACGGCACGTGCATTGACGCAGATATGCTGTGCGGTCTCGAGATTGAAAAATAACAGGGGGAACAGACATGTCATTTATTTTACTTCTGGCGGTGATACCGGCAGTTATTATTATGTTTAATGTCAGAAAGCTTGACAAGGCTGAGCCGGAACCGCGCGGACTGCTGGCAAAGCTTTTTATATTCGGTGCTCTCACAGTTATAAGTGCGGTTCTGCTCGGCATGGTGGCTGAGGCGCTTAATATTTTTGATGAGGGTACAACAGCATATATTCTTTTTGACAATTTTATAGCAACAGCACTTATTGAGGAAGGCGGAAAGTATTTTGTGCTGAAAAAATGCACATGGAAGCATCCGGCCTTCAACTACACCTTCGATGCTGTTGTGTATGCAATAACCGTTTCGCTTGGCTTTGCGACAGTTGAGAATATATTTTATGTTATGGACGGAGATATTGTGACCGCGTTAATGAGAGCGGTGCTTTCTGTTCCCGGACATGCGATTGACGGTCTTTTTATGGGCTGCTACTACGGTGCAGCCAGACTCAGCGGAAGAAAAAGTGTAGCGACACTGCTGGTGCCGGTTCTCCTTCACGGATTCTATGACTTCTGTCTAAGCATGGACAGTATAGCATTTACCGGACTTTTCTTCATTTTTGAAATTATTATAACAGTTACTGCAGTAAAGAAAATAAAAAAGCTTTCTGCAGAAGACACGCCAGTATACTGATTTGCAGGGAGAGATAACTATGAGTATTAAATTTCATTTGCCTGATTTTGCAGAGCACTATCATTTTAACAGGGTATTTTTTGCTGTTATGAAAGCATATCCTGAGTTTTTCATTGACGGACTTGAGATAGCGTCAGTGTTCGGAACCTTTCCGCAGTCTCTGTGGAACGGCGGAAGAATAGTAAACGGAAGATTTGACAAAAACACAGTTAAGGTTGTTGTCAGGGAATTTGACAAGCTTGGTATTCCGCTCAGATTTACATTTACCAATCCGAATATAACAGAAGAAGACCTTAAGGATGACTTCTGCAACTATGTTCTTAAGAATGCAAACAACGAAAAAAACGGTGTTATAGTTGTTTCACCTCTTCTTGAGGACTACATCAGGACAAATTATCCGGGATACAGAATTACAAGCTCAACATGCAAGCGTATCACGGATATCGACAGACTTAATGAAGAGATGAACAGCGGTTATGATATCGTTGTTCTGGACTATGACTTCAACAATAAATTTGACCTGCTTGAAAAGGTTCAGAACAAGGAGAAGTGTGAGATACTGGTAAATGCCTGCTGCCAGCCGAACTGTCCGAAGCGTTCGCAGCACTACAGCGATATCGGAAATATGCAGAAGGCGATATGCAGTTATCTCCAGACAAGTCAGAGAGTTCCGTTTAATCCTGAGAAGTACGGCGCAAAGGATGAAAACTCAGACTACTGTCCGTTTATGAAGTATGACTTTGCGGATGTAAAGAAGCATTCAACACATATAACTCCGTCAATGATACTTGAAAAGTACGTGCCTATGGGATTCAGTCAGTTCAAGATTGAAGGAAGAACACTTAACGCACTTTCAGTTGCCGAGTACTATCTTTACTATATGGTAAAGCCGGAGCATCTTGACAAGGCACGAATGGTTCTGTATGCTCACCTTATGGACAGGGAAGTAATTTCAACTGCATTCTGAGAACGGAAAACACAGGTTAAAGTGTTGACTGATATGATATAAAGTGTTATAATTTTTATATCAGTAACGACTCAGATTATAGTCAGCGACAAAAATATTTTGTCGCTGACTATTAGCCGGTTTGCACGGGGCTAACGAAGTTAGCAGATGTGCAGGGCAATATAAATAAAATTATTATAGTGAAAGTCAGATTTATTTTGACTTTCACTATAATTTAAAAGAAAAGGTGATTATATGGGTAACTTTAATAAACATGATATTTCCCGCGATGCGTGTCAGCTCTTCGGGGCACAGGCTGAAAACGGATATGACTGGTGGTGGCATTCCTTTACAGGCTACAGCACTGTAACAGGAAGACCCAAGCAGTTTTTTGTGGAGTTTTTTCTCTGCAATCCGCTCTGCGGCGGAAGAAACCCTGTCTTCGGACAGACTCCTGAAAACAAGATGAAGGGTGTAAAGCCGTCATATCTCATGGTAAATTCAGGTGCGTGGGGCAGGGATGCAAGTCAGCTTCACAGATTTTTCGGCTGGAAGGAAATATCCGTTGATATGAGTGACAGCTTCAGCATACAGGCTGACAACTGCTTTCTCAACGAAAAATACACCTGCGGATCAGTCAGGGTATCTGAAAAGTCAGCCGCTGCTCATCCTGAATATATGAGTGATGCAGGCAGGATGTCCTGGAAACTCAGAATTAACAAAAAGATAGCATTCAACGTAGGCTACGGTGCCAGTCCGCTTTTCAGACAGCTTCAGCTTTTTGAGATGTTCTGGCATGCTGAGGGCATGAAGACAGAGTTTGAAGGCGAAGTAATATATAACGGCGAACGGTTTATAGTACGTCCTGAAACATGCAGCGGTTATTCGGACAAGAACTGGGGAAAGGATTTTACATCACCGTGGGTATGGCTTTCATCCGGTACTCTGTACAGTAAAAAGCACAGAAAAAAACTTGAGAACAGTGTTTTTGATATAGGCGGCGGATGTCCTAAGATAGGACCTCTTTCACTTCAGAGAAAGCTTCTCTCTGCTTTCTGGTACGAGGGTGAATGCTTCGAGTTTAATTTCTCGAAGTTCTGGGAGATGCCTTCAACTAAGTTTAAGTGCAGGGAAACCGAGGACAGAATTCTCTGGCATGTTGAGCAGACTACGCTCTGTAGCCGTATGGTAGCGGATATAGTCTGCGACAAGGCAGATATGCTTCTTATTAACTATGAAGCTCCTAACGGAAAGAAGCTTCATAACCGTCTCTGGAACGGCGGAAACGGCAGAGGCAGGATTCTTCTGTACCGTTACGGGAAGCTTGTTGACGAGATAGTCTGCAGAAACACAGGCTGTGAGTACGGCGAATACGGAGACTAAATTATTGTTATTGCCATGCATATCCGGTGACACAGTCATCTCCGTGCATATCGGCTGATAATAAACGACAGAATATTTTGTCGTTTACTGAACAATTAAAGCGTTTAAAAAAACGGGCACATCAGAAATTCGGGTTCTGATGTGCCGTTTTTATGAAGTGTGCTATTTAGCCTGTTCTGAAGTCTGGGATGAATTGCTGTTTTCGCTGTTCTGAGCAAGCATACCGCCGGTGCGGTATTCCTTTGCGAAAATAAACAGGATATAGAATATCATGAGCAGGACTGCGAACGGAATGTCGCCCCATGAAATTGAATTATCCTCAAGAACGTCCGGTGAATAATTACCTGAGAACACAGGTATAAGGTTGTTGTTGAGATAGTGTATTGCAACCGGTACCCAGAAGTTTCCGGTTTTCATGTATGCGAAACCGATGAATATTGCATATGAGGTGCATGTAACAAGCTGGTTTACAAGCATCTGAGCTCCTGTTTCCTTAGTATAGTACATGAAGTCAATCGGAATATGCCAGAGTCCCCATACAATACCGAGAAGCAGTACACCCTTTACAAGACCAAATTTTTTCTGCATAACAGGCTGCAGGTAGTATCTCCAGCCGTATTCTTCGCCGAAGAATAAAATAAATGATAAGAAATAGCTGATTACTACATTTACAATACCGACTGCTGTCTGAGGTGTTGCCATCATGCTGAGCCATTCTTTCATTTCCTCAATTCCGTTGTCACCGGTAATCTCTTCGAGTCCGAAAGCGAGAAACTGTCTTGCAGTGTAAAGAACAAGGAACAGAAGGACAACAAGTACACTTTTTCCCATGTTTTTTCTGATAAGTCCGGCATTTTCCTTGCTTTTCTTCGGAGCTGCGCAGAATAAGATAAAGATGATTATGCAGACCGGCATGAGCAGTACCTGTGCGCCGAGATTGTACGGACTGATACTCATTCCCGGGAGATCCATATTCCTGACCGGGAATATGATACTTATAAATGAAATAAGCATAAGTAATGCCGTAAGGATAAGTGTCATGATATATCCGGCTGAAGGAAGCGGCTTTTCATCGTCCTCAGAAAACATAAGCTTTCCAAGTATTACGCCGCATGCAGGATACATCATCTGTGCTAACGGGAACACACTGAGATCACAGTCTTTTCTGAATCCCAGGTACATCGGAATACCCATCAGGTAGGTAACACCGAATGCGATGATGAAAAAAACAGCAAGTTTTTTCTTTTCGTTTTTTGTCATTTTGATTCTCCTTAAATAATGATTTTTTTAAATTATATCATATAATTATTATAAATGCAACCATGAACAGTACATATGCTTCAGGTATTACTGAAATTGTGTGCTGAACACAGAAAGTATTTCTGCGACGTTTTTATACTGTCTGACAAAAAAAATCTGAATGCGCATCATGTATGCAGGACTTAATCATTGCTTTCTTAATGATGAAAGTAACTATTTTTTATGCATTGGTTTATATGTATCAGACAAAATCATGGGCTTCCTATTGCAAAAATACAAGAAAAATTATATAATATTACTATAAGTACAGTAAAACCACTAAACCAGGAAAGAATGAATCGGGATATGAAATACGACTATATTTACTCAGAAGCTGTTGATCTTATAACAGCAAAAAAAGACGAAGGAACAAAGTTTTTCGCAAGGGATACAGTCTGCGTTGCCGTTACTGACAACGGTACTCTGTTCAGTGCGTTTAACGAAGCATCATATACGGACGGAAAGCTTGTAAACGGCAGTTCTGAAAAGGCTGTGATCAAAAAAATAGCTGATTCCGGAAACACAACCATTGCAGCGATGATAACAATGAACTGCAGTGAAATGGTCCCTGTGCTTCCTGATACAGAATGTGTATCAGAACTCCTGAAACTTGACAAGCACAATGCGGCAACTGATGTTGTTTCTCCTAATATCAAATACATTAAGGTCAAGGACCTTTCAGAATACGACGAAAACGGTGACAACACCGCCATAGAAATAATCGAGCTTGACACAACTGCCAGAAAGAAAAAATCAGATTCTTTTTCTGACTTTAACCCTGACTTCAATCAGGTAACTGATGACGGTGAAAAGAAAAGTGAAACAAAGTTCCTGTTTGCAAAGCCGGGACAGAAGCAGCAGCCTGAACAGCCTGTATACACACTCGAAGACGTGGTTCAGCAGTATCAGCCTGTAAATGACGGATACGGAATCAACCGTCAGCAGAGCTCACAGTTTTCAGCACAGAACCCGCAGTATATGCAGCAGGGGATGATGAATCCGCAGTATATGCAGCAGGGAATGATGAACCCGCAGTACATGCAGCAGGGAATGATGAACCCGCAGTACATGCAGCAGGGGATGATGAACCCGCAGTACATGCAGCAGGGAATGATGAACCCTCAGTATATGCAGCAGAGTATGATGATGCCTCAGTACAGTCAGCAGGAATCCTCTGACAAATCTGATGAAAACAAAAACGGCGAGAACAGAAATCCGTCAGCTGATACGATGAATCCGCAGTATATGCAGCAGGGAATGATGAATCCGCAGTACATGCAGCAGGGGATGATAAATCCGCAGTACATGCAGCAGGGAATGATGAACCCGCAGTACATGCAGCAGGGAATGATGAACCCGCAGTATATGCAGCAGGGGATGATGAACCCGCAGTACATGCAGCAGGGAATGATGAATCCGCAGTATATGCAGCAGAACATGATGAACCAGCAGTACGGTCAGAGAAGCATGATGGCTTCACAGTACATGCAGAATGACAATAATCCTGCAGGACACGGTCCTTCGGACGGAGGTTATCAGAATCCTCCTCAGATGCCGCAGATACAGCCTCCGCCGGTTCCGCAGAGAGCTGAAGAGTCAGTTACGATGAGAGAAATGAACGAGTCTCTCGAAAAACTCAACGATCTTCTTAAAAACAAGTAACAGCAGGTGATCAGGAGTCCGGATAATGATAAAAGCAGTTATTTTTGACATGGACGGTACGCTCATAGATACTGAAAAGTACTACAGGGAATTCTGGCCGAAGGCACTTGCAGAATTCGGATATCATATGACTGATGAGCAGGTGCTGTCAATAAGAAGTCTCGGAAGACCGTTTGCTCCGCAGAGATTCAGGGAGTGGTACGGTGAGGACTTTGACTATCAGAAAATCCGCGCAAGAAGAAGCGAGATGATAAACGCCAGACTCAGCGAGGCCGGTGTTGAAATCAAGCCCGGAGCAAGGGAAATACTCGAGTATCTTAAGCAGAACGGCATAAAGGCCGCAGTTGCCACTGCGTCTGATATGACGCGCATAGACAGATATCTTACCGAAGCCGGTCTGAAGCATTATTTTTCAGCTCTTATAAGCGCGACCATGGTTAAGGAAGGTAAGCCTTCGCCTGATATATATTTATACGCCTGTGAGCAGCTCGGACTCAGGCCTGAGGAATGCATAGCGGTTGAGGATGCTCCCAACGGCATTGTTTCTGCATACAGGGCAGGACTTAAGGTTATAATGGTTCCTGACCAGACAGGACCGGATGATGAGGTTTCGCCTTATCTTTACGGCTGTGTTGAAAGTCTTGACAGGATATCGGATTATTTATGATAACAGTAAACGCATCAGAGACTCACTTCTTTGTGAGCGGCTCTGATGCGTTTTTTGATTTATGAACTGAAAAATCAGAAAACTGATTCAGGATTTACCTGTTCAGAATCCGGTTCAGGATGCGACTCGACCAGCCCTTCTCTGCTGAATGTCCATTTTATGCTGACGTTTCTGCCGTCTGAGTCTGATGCGGTTCCCTCGAGAGTAAGTACACCGTCCCTGCTGATGGTTACTGATGCGTTCTTTATAACGCTGTTCTGTCCAAGCTCAGCATACCACAGGGATGAGCCTCTGTTTCCGCCGAGTCCGAATGAAACATATGCAGGCGCAGTGTTTACAGCTCCGTTAAGCTCATACATTCCGTTTCTGAAAACGAGCTTCAGAGGATTATCCGCTGTAACCGGAAAGTATCCGGAGCCGGAAGCAAAGCCTCCGGTTCTTGTCCAGGCACCTTCAAGGTCAGTATAGCTGTATCTTTCCTTCGGCTCAGTTACAGTAAAGAAACCGGCAAGTTCTGACAGCAGCTGTCTGAGAGTTTCAGGATCTGTATCCCTGATATCCTCTGAAGAGAGAACACCTACACTGCACTGCATGAGTCTGTTCCCGCTGCGGAAAAGAATGTCGGAAACAGCAGTGCTGTAGGCTGACGGGTCGTTATTTCCTTCACTGTTGTTATATGAAATAAAGTTTCCCGACAGCTTGTCAAAAGTACGTGAACGAAGTATCCGTGCGTTCAGCTGTCCGTTTTCGTAGATATATTCCTTTTCACTCTCGAGTATTTCCATGGCTGATTTGTCAGCAACTGATCTGAATATATAGTGCCTTCTGTTTTCAGAATCAACGCAGATGAGTCTGTCGGCCACAGGATAGACAGAAGGGTAGTCCTCGTTCAGGGTGACGGTCTTTTCAAGGGTTTTGCCGTCTTCCGAAACTTCATATATTACAAACTCAGGGTCGGAGAGAATAAGTTCGCGTCTTCCGTTTCCGTCAAGGTCAGTAATATAGATATATGTTTTGTTTTCTATGAGCTCAGGGAGCTTTGAAGCCATCAGTATAATCTGGTTTCCGGTTTCGGTGTCGAGTCTGCTGAAAAAGTCCTCGTGTCTGTCAGCAACCGGAATATGGGCTGCACTGGTTTCGCTTTCAGTTTTCTCTGCCCCGGCGATTGATTCTGCAGTCTCAGCTGGTTCGGTAACCACCGGAGCCTGTGTATCAGGGATGCTGCTGTTTCCTCCGCTGCTGCATGCTGTAAGGAAAAGTGCCATTATGGAAATTGCCGCTGTAAAAGCAGCTGCTTTATTTGTTTTCAATATTAAGGTCTCCTTAAAAATTAATTTCATATCCGTGTCTGGTTATATAAATTTTATTATAGCACATAAACCCCAACCCTGCAAGACAGAAAAAAATCATATTCTAATAGTCAACGACAAAAATATTTTTTCGTTGACTATTAGCCGATTTGCACGGAGATGCCGAAGGTATCGGATGTGCAAGGCAATATAAATAAATTTATTATAGTGAACGTCAAATTTATTTTGACGTTCACTATAACATATACCGTTATGTAATTAATCGTTTACACTATTGAATTTTCGCGGTTTATGTGGTAAAATAAATATGGATTAATTTTTTTTTTACGGAGGTATAGTTAAATGAAAAAAAACCAAAAACTGTGGTTAGCCGCAGCAGTTTCATTTGTAATGACACTTGCTTACGTGCTCCCGCTGTTCGGAATTCAGAACACTCCAGTTCGTGTTTCTGCTGTTTCGACAGATTATCCTATGCAGCTGATTAACATCGCTTCACAGGACAATTCGGCAGTTCTTTCAGAAATCGGAACTTCTGACCGTTCTCCGCTTTCTGCAAAACAGCTTTCAGGAGATCTTTCCGGCTCGTGGAGATTTGACTATGTCGGAACTGACTCAAAGGGTTCCTTCTTCAAAATCACTAACGCCGAATCCGGACGTATCATTACTCCTGACTATTATTCAGTTCAGAACGGAGCTTCGGTGATTGTTTACGGAAGTGAGTCTGACAAGACACAGCACTGGTATGTTATTCCTGTTTCACAGGACAGACTTGGAAATGCTCTTGCATACAAGATTGTAAACTACATGGACACATCACTTGCTGTTACACGTAACGGAACAGGTATTATCCTTGCACCGTATTCAGGTGCTGAGACTCAGAACTGGCTTCTCAATGCCGACGGACTTCAGGGATTTGCCGGATACTGCCAGAATGACGGTACCGGAAAGGTGAAGGCATCTGATATCGGAGGACTTTTCGGCAAGGTGGTTGAGGCACAGTCATTTGATGAGCTCAAAAACTATGCTCAGTCAGATGAGCCTCTTACAATTGTTGTAACAAAGAACATTTCAGTAAATAATCTTAATATGAACGGCGAACGCTATATGTGTACGGCAGGCCGTATTTATGTAAAGAACAACAAGACTATTATCGGCAGCTACAATGCACACACACTTTTCAACGTGCAGTTCTGTACAGCGACAAAGAACGGTGTCGGAAACAATATTATCATTAAAAACTTTGTTATGTCACACGATGCGGAGTCCAATCACAATGACTCAATTGTATGCTACTTCGGTTCAGGCGAGAACATATGGGTTGACCATGTAACCTTCCAGGGACACAGTAACTACGGCTATGCGCCTAAGACAAAGAAGGTTGACGAGGACAAGTTTATTGCATGCTGCTATGACGCTGACTACTGCACAGTTTCAGACTGCAGCTTCGGCGGACACAAGTACGGTCTTATTCTCGGTTATCCTTCTGATGATGCTTCAAACATTCAGAAGTACGGCGGATATCCTCGCATGTCACTGATTTCAAACTACTTCAATGACTGTAACACAAGAGGCCCGGGACTTATGAGATGGGGCTTCTTCCACTCACTTAACAACTATGTAAACAAGTTCAATATGGCTTACACAGTTATTTCAGAATGCGATATTTTTGCTGAAAACTGTGTTTACGAAAACGGCGGAAACGTAATCTGTGACTGGGATTCAGTTCCTTATGCAGGCAGATACACTGAAACAGGCTCATCATTCTCAAACTGCAAGAGAACCAAGCAGGGCGGCGATTCAAACAGCACTGCAAAGCCTACATCATGGAAGCCGTCAGGCAACTACAGCTACAAGGCTCTTTCAGCATCACAGGCTAAGGGATACTGTCAGACATACAGCGCGGCTCAGTCATCAGCTGCAAATATGATGTATCTCAGATATGCTCAGAAGGGTGTACCGAGTGCAGGCCGTACAGAAACTCCTTCAGTACCGTTTGCAGCACCGGTTACAACAGCGGAAACCACAGCTGTAACAACTACAGTCACTACTACAGTTACCACAACTGAGGAAACTACTGTTACTACTACTGTAACCACAGCTGAGACAACACCGGAAACCACTGTTACAGCGCCGGTTACAACAGCTGAGACAACAACGGAGGCAGTTACTTCACCTGCAGTTCCTGAGAAGATTAAGGGCGATGCCAACGGAGACGGTATAATCTCATCAGTGGACTTTGTTGTTCTTGTCCAGTGGATGCTCGGAACTGAAGGCGCTGAAATAGTTACCGAATCAGCAGATCTTTCAAATGACGGAATCATTAATATTGCAGACCTTATTCTCCTAAAGGAGATTACAGTGAGATAAATACATATTGTTACAGAGGGAGCGAATTTATGAAAAAGAAATTACTAAGCGGACTTGTATCGCTTTCCATGGCTTTTTCCGGTATCATGGGAATCATGCCGGGAAATACGCGGATGGTGTCAGCTGCACAGGCAAACTGGAAGTTTGACCTTGGCGGTGCGGGAGCTGCGGGAGGCTATACGGGTGTAAGTGCCGGAGACGGATACAATGCCGGCAGAGGCTACGGATTTTCAGGAAGCGTGTCAAACGTTACTGCAAAGGGTTCCGGTGCCGGAGCGGACGCAGTTAAGTTTACAGGCGGTACGTTTAACGTTGACCTTCCGAAGGGCCTTTATCAGGTAACAGTTACTACCGGTAACGTTTCAAGAACGTCCATCAAAATGGAAGGCATGCTTCAGATGATTAATCTGACCGGTAACAATGCAGTTGAAAGCATTCAGATTCCGGTTACTGACGGACAGCTTAATATTCAGGCTGTTGCAGGACGTGACAACACGGAATTCTCCATTTCAGCAATCGAGATTCAGCAGATTAACGACACTGGACAGACAAGACCTACAGTATGGATATGCGGTGACTCAACAGTAGCTAATTACTACAATGTAGCAGAGAGCTCACAGCACGGCTGGGGTCAGTACCTCGGTAACTTTATTGACAGCAAAACCTATGAAGTAAGAAACATGGCTGCCAGCGGTCAGTGGGCAAAGGGATTTGTCGATGCTGGTCAGTTTGATGCAGTAAAGACATACGGAAAACAGGGCGACTACTACATTATTTCAATTGGTATCAACGATACTTCAAAGTCAAGTGCGGACGAGTACGTTTCAGTAGTTACTGATATGGTTAAGACTGCAAAGTCAAAGGGCATGAAGGTTATTCTTGTAAAGCAGCAGGGAAGACTTGCTGACTACAACAGAACTCCTCATCTTTCCGGACGCTGGTTCGGCGGACAGCTTGACCAGATCGGAGCTGCGGAAAGCGTTCAGGTATGTGACCTGTTCAATGCGTGGCAGGACTTCGGATTCAGCATCGGCGGCTACAATGCCATGAAGGAATACTATGCCACACAGGCAGACGGTTCACAGGATGATCTTCACCAGAGTGCAAAGGGTGCAAAGAAAAACTGCGAGCTTCTTCAGGGACTCATGCAGATAGGTGTTCAGCAGAGTACCCAGCCTGAGGTTCCTCCGACTGAGGAGCCGGTAACTGAACCTTCTCCGCTTCCTGCCGAGCCGGAAATTCCGGATGATTTACTTATGGGCGATGCAAACAGTGACAGCACAGTAAATATCTCAGACCTTGTTGTTCTGAAAAACCTCATTCTTGAAGCAGGCGATTACAATCCTGCAGCTGACGTGAACGGTGACGGAGCTGTTGATGCTGCTGACTGTGTTCTTATGACAGACTGGTTTATGGGCGGTTCAGCTGAGTTTACAAAGCCTGAAGGAACAAAGTACTACTTTGCAGCTGACCAGAAGTGGGATCAGGGTATAACTGAAACAACCAATGCCGGATTTACATGTCCGAACGGCTATGTAAATCTCGACAACAATGATACAAGCAGTATTACATTCACAGTAAACGCTGCAAAAGACGGTAACTATATGACTCATATCCGTTTCGCCAACGGTTCTGACACTGACAGAGCAATGAAAATTCTTGTAAATGACAAGACTGATGCTTTCTGGATGCAGTCATTCCCGGGAACAGGTGCATGGACAGTATGGAAGGAATTTGGTATTGTTCTTCCTCTTGTGAAGGGTATTAACACAATCAAAATGGTTTCCACAGTGGCAAACCAGGGCGGTCCTAACATCGACTATATCACACTGAAGCTTACTGATGAGCCTGTGGCTGAGACATATATTCCTCAGGAAACTCCGGGAACAAATACAGGTGAAAAGCCGACACTCTTTATTCTCGGCGACTCAACTGTTCAGTCATACCGTGAAAGCTATGCTCCGCAGCAGGGCTGGGGATACTACCTCGGAAACTACTTCAGTGATTCAGTAAGTGTTGTAAATCATTCACTTGCAGGCAGAAGCTCAAAGAAGGCATATGATGAAGGCCGCTGGAAGACAATTGCTGATTCAATGAAAAAAGGCGACTTTGTAATGATTCAGTTTGCAATCAATGATGCAGGCAAGTCAAATGCGGACAGATATGCTCCGGTATGCGGAAACGTGGACAATCCGGCAAGCGGTTCATATGAGTGGTATATGACACAGTTTATAAAGGATGCTCTTGCAAAGGGCGGCACACCTGTTATGGTAACAACAGTTATCGGTATGAAGGCGTGGGACGGCAGTAAGTTTGTAAACAGCTACACAGATTACTGCGGTGCATGCAAGTCACTTGCAAAGAAGTATAATATTCCATGCATAGACCTTAACAGTCTTATGGTAAGTCACTACAACCAGATAGGTTATGATACAGCACGTTCATATCACCTTATGGGAGCAGTTCAGGGTTCTACGGACGGAACTCATTTCTGTGAAAAGGGTGCTGATGCTGTTGCAAAGCTTGTTGCTGCTGATGTTAAGAAGCAGGGTATTGCAGGACTTGCAGGATATGTTAAATAAGTTCTGATTCAGTTTTCAGATAACAAAAAACAGCGGCCGCCTGAAAAGGCAGCCGCTGTTTTTTACTTGTCCAAACTTACTGCGTTCATTTTACTGCAGCAAGTGCATTTACTGTATTAATCACATAAATAATCAGAAGGAATATTATCAGCCGGGATAATTGCTCTTACTGTGATGTCAGTTTCATATACCGGAGAAAATCCGAACAGTTCAGCTCTTACAGCTTTTTCTGCAGGGCTGTACCAGATATTTTTAAGGGATGAAAGCGCAAATGAACTGATATCCGGCATATCCGGGTCAGTGGATTCTGCGTAATCAAGCCAGTTGTATCCTATAACTGATTCTGTATCAACTCTTTCGTGAGTATAAGGGTTGAAGATTGACATATTATCGTATTTGTCTGTATAGCTCCAGATATTCATATGACGAACTGTTTTGTTGTAGTCAGGGTTGCACTGGATTACTGTTCCGTAATTTGAGCGGAGTGAGTAGCATTCGTGGTTTTCCCTGCCGGCAAAGCCTCTGTCATAGAGCATTTCAAGTTCAGCATTCAGCGAAGCTATTTCGGCATCGCTGTAGAAGCGTGATGTATCGGCTCTCATATGGATAAAGTTCATATTGCAGCCTCCGCATGTTTCGAGTGATACTGATGAGTATGTTTCGTAGTATGTTTCGGAACATAGGCTTGTAACGTCGTTCATCGGGGCGAAGTGTGAGGAAATCATGTCGCTGCAGTATGCAAGGTTAAGATCACTGCTGTTGTATCTAACTGCAGCATAGTCATCATCGGATGTTTTTATGAGTATGTAGTCAACAGTAAAAAGTTCAGGTTTTTCTTCAGGAAGAAAGGCAACATTTCCTTTGTATTCTTTAAATATTGCATTTGTTACTGTGCTCTTCCAGTCTGTGTCACTGTAAAAAAGCTCTGAAAAATCAGTTATTTTATTTTTGGTTGTAAGCTCATAGTTAAGAGTTACGGCGTGGTCAAAACGGATATTTCCCTTGTCAGTAAGGAGCGGGCTGTATCCGCCGGCCTGAACTGTACCGTACGGCTCTGTATACCCGTACTCAAGGAGAACTGACAGAAATCCGTTGCGACATATAATGTCAGCAACGATACCCTTGGCAGCCATTACTTCAGATGAGTGAGATCTTGATGCCTGCCTTGAATAGCTTTCATCGTATGACTTTCTGAGTTCCTTAACTGCTTCTTTTATATCTTCGTTGATTTCAGCTTCGAAGAGCTTGTCATCAAGAAAGTCAATCTGATAGTATGAATCAGTTACATTGTAGCATGCTTCATAGTCGGAAAGGGAAGAGTACTTCACATCATCGTATGTTTCTGCCTTTTTTCTTACCGAACTGATATCCTTCCTAACAACCGTTTCCGGCTCAGGTTCTGTAACCTCCGGTTCTGATTCGGTTAATATTTCAGTGACAGCCTCAGTAACATCTGAGGTTACTGAAATGTCTGGTTTTACATTTATATCAGTATTGTTCGTGCATCCGCAGAGTGAACCGGAAAAAATGATGCATAAAGCAGCTGCGAATACCCGGACAAAGCTTTTTTTTCTTTGTTTCATTTTTGCCTCTTTTCATAAACCGTTTGTTTATTTTAAAAAATATACCACATTAAATATTAACCTAAATTCGTCTAAATGTCAAGCGATTCAGCGGAATTATAAAAAATATAAAAAATCACTTGACACAGGGGGTTTAGTGTGCTATAATTAATAAGCACTCGAAAGAGTGAGGTTTAAAAGCCGCTGTGGTGAAATCGGCAGACACGAGGGACTTAAAATCCCTTGGTAGAAATACCGTACCGGTTCAAGTCCGGTCAGCGGCA
>JAZUIH010000078.1:0-20672 GCA_045642145.1 Oscillospiraceae bacterium
AAAAAAACAACTGCGCAGTCCTAAGACCACGCAGCTGCGTACTTTGTGATAAAGCTGGTGACGTGACTCGAACACGCGACCTGCTCATATACGACCTGAAATATAGTCGTATTCTCTGACTGCGTCAGCAAATACTCGTTATTTCAGTCCTTCCTGCAGGTGATGTACAGTATCCTGTAGTGATGTGCTGTAAACGGCTTAGATACGTCGTTTAATGTATTGCAGCATATGCTGTTCTATTCTGATTTACAGTAAGTTTTGAAAAAATTAATGCCCAAATAATGCCCACGGAAACTGTTCATGGATGTCGATTGTTTAAGTAACAGAAAGACTAAATATTTTCCGTTAATTCCGGAGATAATAATTCTCTTATATTTTCCGGAAAATCACATATAGATGTATTCTTTTCATGATAAAGTTCACATTTGTATTTTTTCTCGTCATTCTGCTTCATAAAAATATGTGAGATTATATGTACATCTTTGCTTCTGGAAAAACAGTCTTCGTCCCTTAATGATTTTGCAATGAAGCAGGATCCTTTATCCGCACCGGTTTCATCAGTTTCTTTGTTGAAACAAACAGTAAATTTTAAATCTGTTGTACCAAATTTATAGGTCTCGGTTTGTGTGGATATATCTTTAAGGATAAAACTTTCACCCATTGCAAGTCCGGAAATATCAGACAAATGAGCAAGCTTTCTTTGTGCCAGACTATATGGATGACGGCTTGAAAAATAAATCTGTTTTGCCTGTAACTGATTTTTTAAGGCGAGTTTGTAAAATTCCTGAGCGGGAAGATTGGTATCAACGCCTGTTAAATGCTTGAAATCTTTTGTTTTGAACATTACTTCAATGTACTGTCCGTCGAATATATATAGAAATGTTTTACCGATAAGGTTTTGTTTATAAAGCTTTGCGGCTGCAGATATGTCTGCTGCAATTTTCTTTCGGTCAATTTGAGTGTTCAATGTTTCACTTCCTAAATAAAAAGCGCCGGGAACAGTTTACCCGACGCCTTAATGTTCAAAAAAGCGGTTTTATGCTGGCTGTCAGCCACAATACCCTTTCGAGTATCTAAAAGTCACTGAAAATAAGTCCTCAGTGCAGACTGACCATTTCTCTCCGGTCAGAGCTCAATGCCCTTGCGAGCATCTGTAAGTCCTGGAATTTTTACCTGCCCAGGCACAGTACAGCTTAATGTGCCGCCACACAGAGATATTCTCTCACCTATATTATATGCTTTTTGTTTTGATTTGTCAATGGTAACTTCCTTGCAATTGCAGCATACTTTACGCAAACATATATGTTACAATATAAGTTGTTGTCCGGATAATGCCCAATAAATCCCAAACGACTGTTTCTTAATGCAATCTCTGAATAAAAAAAACAACTGCGCAGTACTCAGACCACGCAGTTGCGTACTTTGTGATAAAGCTGGTGACGTGACTCGAACACGCGACCTGCTCATTACGAATGAGCTGCACTACCAACTGTGCTACACCAGCAAATATAAAAATGTATTCCCAACAGGATAGCCTGCTCATATACGACCTGAAATATAGTCGTCTTTGCCGACTACGTCAGCAAATACTCGGTATTTCAGTCCTTCACACGCTCCCTTCATCTGCCACAGGCAGCGGTCGCGCGTTCAGCAAATGAGCTGCACTACCAACTGTGCTACACCAGCAAATGAGCTGCATTACCAGCTGTGCTGTATCAGCAAATACATAAATTGACTCAGCAATAGATATTGTACCATAAAGAACACTAATCGTCAAGCAGTTTTGGCATAATTAATAAAAATCTAAAAAAATTTTTTAAAATAAGATTTATAAATTGTAATTTAAAAAATAATATGATATAATTATGAATATACGTTTTTTCATAACGGGATGCGTATATACTATATGTATGAACTTAGTAGTTAGAATGATAAAATACATTTTGAAAGGAAGAAAATCATGGCAAGAAGAAGAAGCTTCGGTTCGGCTTTTCTGGGGTTTATCAGGGGTTTAGTATCATTTGTACTCGTAATAGTGCTTATCGGATCTGTGGGAGCAAATCTGATTTTCCGCGAGAGTGACAGTGCGTTAAAGATTGATTTCCTTAACTATCACGTAACTTTGTTTGTAAATAATTCTTCTGACCTTAAGTATATTGACGAAGGTTCACTTTGTTTCATTGACCATACAAAGGAAATTGAAGAAAACAGATATGTACTCTGCAGTGTGGGCAACCGCCGCAAGACAATTCTCTGTCTTGAATCAATCGGCACGAATGAAAACGGAACACCTGCATACAACGTAAGAGCAGACAGAATGTCTTCACTTGACACTGTTTACACAATTCCGGCTTCAAAAATTTACGGAACAGTTTACAACAAGGACGACCTTATTGGTGATATGATAGTGTTTGCACGTCAGCCGTACGGTATCGCATCACTTATGCTTTTACCTGCATTACTTCTCGTTATTCTCTCAATCGCAGCAATCAGAAGCAAGAGAGCAAGATATGATGACGATCTTCTTGATGCGGAGATGCAGCTTGAGGAACTCAGAAAGTCAAGAAGAAATGACGAAAAGAAGGCTGAAGAGCACAGAAAGCTCATGGCTCAGAAGGCTGCTGAAGAGGCAGAGGCTGCTATTGCAGCAAAGGTAGTTGAGGCAAAGGTTGAAGCTGCTGAACGCGAAGCTTCCGCACCTCATCAGACACCTCTTGCAGTTGCTGATTCAGAACCGGAACAGTTCTCATTTGAAGAATACAAGAGAAAGTCAGCACCTCAGCCTGCTGAACAGCCTGCACCGGCTCCTGCACCTGCAGCTCCGGTTTCAGAACCTGCACCAGCACCGGCACCGGTTCCCGCACCGTCTCCGGTACCTTCACCGGCTCCGGCTCCTGTACAGACTCAGGCTCCGGCATCTGAAAATGTAAACAAATACGAATATACTGATTTTGTTGAAGAAGACAAAAAGGCTGAAAAGGAAAAGACCGCGGAAAGCAAGCCTGTATTCCAGGAGGTTCCGCTTACTGTAAGACCTTCATACAGATATGAAACTCTGATTCAGAATGCTGCGGAAGCTGCTGAAATCAAGCAGAACGCAGAGCCAAAGCCTGAAGCTCCGGCCGAAAAGGTTAAGGAACCTGTACCTGCTCCGGTCCCGGCACCAGCACCGGCTGCCGCACCTGCACAGCCTGCTGTTAAGAAGAAGGCAAAGCCACCGGTTAAAAAGCTTGATGCTGAGTCAATCGATGACCTTATAAGAATTCTTGAGGAAGAAAAGAAAAAGCTCGACTGATAACAGTACGATATGCTGTGAAGTTATCATGTATAACTTCACAGCTTTATTTTTGTTCACCGCATTATGCACAAAAAACGTGTTGCATATAAGCTGTTTATTAACAAAAAAATAATAACTATTGTATTTTTACTGCTAAATGATTATAATAGTATTAGCTGAAAATATTATGATTAAGGAAAGGAATATATTTTCATGGATTTGAAAGAACTCAGAGACCAGATTGACATTATTGACGGAGAAATTCTCGAAAAGTTTCAGAAGAGAATGAAGCTCTGCCTTCAGGTGGCAGAATACAAGAAGAAAAACAACGTAAATGTTCTCCAGACAGGAAGAGAGCAGGAAGTAATAGACGGTATCAAGGCAAGAGCTGAGGAACAGTTTGAGGACAGTGCCGCAGTTCTGTTTTCCAATATTATGGACATCAGCAAGAGCTATCAGCAGTGTGAAATCAATAAGGACGTCAAGTTCCTTGAACACGGTGCTTTTGATACACAGTCAGACTGCAGAGTCGGCTGCTACGGCGTAAAGGGCTCCAATTCAGAGGAAGCCACAAGGAAAATATTCGGCTCAGGCAAGGATATCGGTTTTTATCATGAGTTTGAGGACGTGTTCAGAGCAGTTGACGAGGGCGAAATAGACTTCGGTGTCATTCCGGTCCAGAACTCAAGCACAGGCTCCATCGTTCTTACATATGACCTTATGAGAAAGTACAACGTGTATATCAACCGCATGGTCAGAGTAAATATCAGACACTGTCTCGCATCAAAAAATGCATGCAGTGCGGACGAGGTAGAGGCAGTTTTCTCACATCCGCAGGCAATCATGCAGTGCTCGGAGTTCATCGAAAAGAACGGCCTTAAGACAGTTCACTACGCAAGCACAGCAACATCTGCAAGATACGTTGCAAAAAGCGACAAAAAAATTGCAGCTATATGCTCCGAAAAGTGCGCAAAGATTTATAACCTTAATATCATAGACAGAAACATCTCGGATGAAACCTCAAACTACACAAGGTTCATCTGCATTTCAAAGAACCTCATGGTTGAACCGAAGGCGAACAGAGTTTCAGTACTCATGTCACTTTCAGACAACGAGGGTTCACTATACAGAATGCTCACGAAGTTCAGAGTTGCCGGTCTCAACCTTCTCAGAATCGAGAGCCGTCCGCGTCACGAAGGAAACTTTGACGTTGTTTTCTATCTTGACTTCGAAGGCAGCATCGATGACGACCGTGTAAATGCACTTCTTGTTGCTCTCAGAAATGAAATATCCGATTTCAGATTCCTTGGTAACTACAACGAGGTCCTCTGATATCAGAATGGAGTTTTCAAATGTTTTATTGCTGCGGAATTACAGAACAGGGTATTAAGGAGAGAAACGAAGATGCCGTTCTCATAGACGATACTGTTCTGACTGAAGGAATAATGGAACGTGAGCTGGACAAGCCGTTTATAACGGCGGTCTGCGACGGTGTTTCCGGTGAAAAATCCGGTGACATAGCATCCAGCATGTGCCTTGCCGAGCTGGCAAAGCAGGAGTACAGCAGTCAGCTTAATATAACGTCTGAGCTCAGCAGAATTCACAGGCAGCTCAAGCATTACGGTATGTTTCACAAGAACTCCTCCAATATGCAGACGACCATATGCGGCCTTGCCGTTGATGAAAACCAGAAGATGTACTGCCTTAACGTGGGGGATTCACGGCTTTACCGTTACAGAGGCGGCGTACTCAAGCAGCTTTCCAAGGACCAGTCCCTGGTCGAGATGCTCTATGAGCAGGGAAAGATTGGCTACGAGGAGAAGCGCAATCATGTTCACCGTAACATAATTATGCCTGTTCTGGGCAACACAACCGCCCAGCCGAATATTGACGTAAATATTATCCGTGAGGAGCCGGAATACGGAGACGTATTCATTATCTGCTCCGACGGACTTTCTGACTACATCGTAAAGTCAGAGATAGAGGAAATACTTTCTCTGCCAATGCCTATGCCCAGACGCCTTGAGGAGATGGTGAAAAGGTCGCTTAACAAGGGCTGCAGGGACAATATTTCAGTAGTGGCGGCAACATATATGCCTGCCTCACAGGAATGATATCACAGACACAGACATGCTCCGGCGTGTCTGTTTTTTTGCTGTTTTTCCTTAAGAAAGCAATGATTTATCCTTAAATCATTGCCGGGGTAAAGCGGCGAAGCCTCTTTAATCCGCGCTCCCGAAAATACGGCGAAGCCGGATTTTCAGCTTAATCTGTGTTTCCTTAAAAATGATGTTATTTTGGAATTGAAAATCATTTATTTTTATGTTATAATTAACTTGATTATGTATACACAGATTTCATACCATCATTTTACAGAGAGGTAACATACTTGAGAATACTGGGAATAGATCCGGGCTACGCAATAGTCGGATTCGGTGTCCTTGATTACGACAGATTCAGATTTACACCGGTTGAGTACGGTGCGATTTTTACGGAGGCGCATACTGATTTCAACGGACGCCTCAGGAATATATACACCGACATGCAGTACATTATTGAAAAGTACAAACCGGACTGCATGGCGATTGAAAAACTTTATTTTACATCAAACCAGAAAACTGCAATTGACGTTGCGCAGGCGAGAGGAGTAATCAACCTTGCCGCAGCGATGGCTGACCTTCCGGTGTACGAATACACACCGCTTCAGGTAAAGCAGTCAGTTGTAGGCTACGGAAAAGCAGAAAAGAAACAGGTTATGGATATGGTAAAGCGCATCCTCAAACTTGCTGAGGTGCCGAAGCCCGATGACACGGCAGACGCAATCGCGATTGCAATCTGTCACGGACACTGTTCAAACGGATCTGAAATGAGGAAAAAATATGATATATAGCGTAAGAGGAAAACTTGTACACAAGGAAATGGAACTGGCCGTTATCGAATGCGGCGGTGTCGGATATGCATGCAGAACAACACTTCAGACGCTTGCTTCACTCAGTGAAACAGGCAGCGAGGTTATGCTCTACACCTATCTTCACGTAAGGGAGGACTGCGTTGAGCTATTCGGCTTTTCATCACAGCAGGAACTTAACTGCTTTAAGATGCTCATCTCGGTTTCAGGCGTAGGCCCCAAGGCGGCCCTGTCAATTCTCTCGGACGTGAACCCTGAGCAGTTTGCGCTTCTTGTTGCATCAGAGGACAGCAAGGCTCTTACGAAAACCAGGGGAATCGGTGCAAAAACAGCACAGCGAATCGTACTTGAGCTTAAGGACAAGATAGTAAAGGAAAACAATATAGATTTTTCAGCTGCCGGAAGTCCTGCAGCAGCGGCGGTTTCAGAAAGCGGTTCTGTTTCGGAAGCCTTCTCGGCACTCCTCGTACTCGGATACACGCAGACAGAGATTGCACCTGTAGTGTCAGGAATTGACCCTTCACTTCCTTCCGCTGAAATTATCAGACAGGCACTCAAAATAATGGCTCAGAAAATGAACAGGCAGGGGTGATAGCAGTTGATCGAAACAAGTGAAATAAACTTTGAAAACAGGGTTGTAACCCCTGAAGTAACAAATGACGACAACGATATCGAAGTCTCCCTCCGTCCGAAATGCCTTGCCGAATACATCGGACAGGACAAGGCAAAGGAGAATCTTGCCATATATATAGAGGCTGCAAAGAGAAGATGCGAGCCCCTTGACCACGTACTTCTGTACGGACCTCCGGGACTCGGTAAAACCACACTCTCAGGCATCATAGCCCATGAGATGGGTTCCAATCTCCGTATAACATCAGGTCCGGCAATTGAAAAACCGGGTGACCTGGCTGCACTTCTTACCAATCTTTCGGAGAACGACGTTCTCTTCATAGACGAAATTCACCGTCTCTCAAGGTCAATAGAGGAAATACTCTACCCGGCGCTTGAGGATAACGTACTTGATATAATGATAGGAAAGGGTCCTTCGGCCCGTTCAATCCGTATCGATCTTCCTAAGTTTACCTTAGTCGGAGCAACAACAAGAGCCGGACAGCTCACACCTCCTCTCCGCGACAGATTCGGTGTCGTACTGAGACTTGAGCTGTACAGCAGGGATCAGCTCTGTGACATCATCCGCAGAAGCAGCATGATTCTCGGAATCCCGTGTGACCCTGACGGTGCTGCGGAGATAGCCGGACGTGCACGCGGAACGCCGCGTATTGCAAACAGACTTCTCAAGAGAGTCCGTGACTTTGCAGATGTAATAGGCAACGGTGTCATCACTAAGGAAATTGCGTCTATTGCCCTCGACCGTCTTGAGATTGATCCTCTCGGACTCGACAGCATAGACAAGCGTATGCTTATGATGATTATAAAAGGATACAACGGCGGACCGGTCGGACTTGACACTCTTGCCTCCGCAATAGGCGAAGAGGCAGTTACACTTGAGGATATGTGTGAACCGTTTCTTATGCAGCTCGGGTTCATTTCAAGAACTCCGCGCGGCAGATGCGCAACAAAGCTTGCATACGAGCATCTGGGCATCAGATACGGCGGTACTGAACAGGAAAACGGCAGACAGCTGACATTCTGACGAAAGGATAAGATCCTTATATGGACAGATTATTTAAACACGACGGTATAGTCGGTACTGCGATTACTGAAATTACATGTGAAATGATGATGAATACCGGAAGGGCGCTTGTTCTTGCCATTTCAAGAAAGCTTCAGCACAGGGTAACTGTTTTTGTCGGAAGAGACACCCGGCTCTCCTCTGAAATTCTTGAAAATGCACTTGTAGCCGGAATATGCGCAGCAGGAGCAGATGTGGTTAAACTCGGAGTTATTCCTTCAGCTGCAGTAGCATACCTGACCAGAAGCAGCAAGGCGGATGCAGGAGTTATGATTACTGCGTCCCATCACAGCTTTGAACAGAACGGGCTGAAGATATACTCAGGCGCCGGTTACAGAATTTCCGAGGACGTTGAGGACGAAATCGAAAATGCAGTATGCCGCCATCCGGAGATTATGCCTCTTGTATCCCACGAGAGAGTCGGCAAGGCTATAGCGTACAAAAATGCAGAGTGGGACTATATACGTCATCTTCTTAAACTCGGCAGATATGATTTTACCGGGATGAGAGCTGTTATAGACTGTGCAAACGGATGTGCTTCATCAGCTGCAGAAAAGCTTTTCTCAGCGCTTGGCGTAAAGTGCATCGTGGTAAATGACAGACCTGACGGCACCAATATAAACAGCAGATGCGGAACGCAGAACACAGCTGCGATTGCCCGCACAATTAAGGAAAGACGTGCTGACATAGGCCTCGTATTTGACGGCGATGTCGGAAAATGTCTTGCACTTGACGAAAACGGCGACGTTATTGACGGCGACCAGATAATGTCCGTTCTGTCGCTTCACTATAAAAATGAGGAAAAGCTGAAAAACAACACGGTTGTTATAACTGATATGTCCAATCTGGGCTTCAGACATTTTGCCGCTTCAAACGGTATAGACGTAATCACCTCAAAGGCAGGGGAAAAATGCATAACTGAAAAGCTTCTTGACGGAGGCTTCGTGCTTGGCGGGGAGCAGAACGGCAAGGTGATACTTCCTTCCATCTCTACCACGTCAGACGGACTTCTCACGGCGGTTGAACTGCTGGACGCACTGAAAAAATCAGGAAAGAAAATGTCCGAGCTCACGTCAGTTATGGAGAAGTATCCTAAGGTAATGATTAATGTAAGTATTCTTCCCCAGTACAAGGAACTGTGGAAGAACAATCCGAATATTACCGACCTTATTGAACAGAGACAGTACGGCCTCGGTGATGACGGACGTATATTTGTCCGTGAAGCCGGAGCAGAGCCTCTTATCAGGGTAATGGTTGAGGGAAAAAGCTTCGACAGGATAAACCGATATGCATCAGAAATTTCTGACAAAATAAAGGAACAGACCGGAAGGGCTACTGTTCATATACAGAACAAAATATAATTAAACCGGAGGGCTAAACTTGAGAATAGCAGACAAATGGGAACAGTATTCAATTCTTGATACATCATCAGAGGAGAAGCTTGAAAACTGGAACGGAGTAAGGCTTATAAGACCTGATCCGCAGATTATATGGAAAACGCCTAAGGACGAGGCTCTCTGGGACAGGGCGGACGCTCACTATCACCGTTCATCAAGCGGCGGCGGCAGCTGGGAATACAAAAACAGCAGGCCGCAGGACTCATGGAAAATGTCATACGGAAACCTGACTTTCAAAATCAAGCCTACCGGCTTCAAGCACACGGGGCTTTTCCCTGAACAGGCTGTAAACTGGGATTTTATGCGTGACAG
Organism: Oscillospiraceae bacterium; assembly: GCA_045642145.1. Lineage (GTDB taxonomy): Bacteria > Bacillota > Clostridia > Oscillospirales > Ruminococcaceae > HUN007. The sequence continues at coordinate 9,588 of JAZUIH010000078.1, forward strand.
AATCAGAGAGAGCGGTCCCGGAGTAAATGTTCTCAATCTTTTCGCCTACACAGGCGGCGCAACACTGGCGTGTGCCGAGGCCGGCGCATCAGTATGCCACGTTGATGCTTCAAAGGGCATGGTAGCCTGGGCTCGTGAAAATGCACAGCTGTCAGGACTTGAGGACAAGCCTGTAAGATGGATTGTTGATGACTGCGAAAAGTTTGTCAGACGCGAAATCAGACGCGGCAAAAAATACGACGGAATAGTTATGGACCCTCCTTCATACGGAAGAGGTTCCGGCGGAGAAATATGGAAGCTTGAAGACAGCATATACGACCTTGTTGAGCTCTGCTCACAGGTTCTGACGGACAAGCCTCTGTTCTTCCTGCTAAACAGCTATACGACAGGACTTTCTCCGGCTGTTATGGCATATATTCTTGACAGTGTACTTGTAAAAAAATTCGGCGGAAGGGTTACCTCAGATGAAATAGGACTTCCGGTAAAAACAAGCAATATGGCGCTTCCATGCGGTTCAACCGCAATCTGGCAGAAGTAGATACGGAGTGAAAAAACTTGTCACAGGAAAACATAATATCAGCAGAAAACGTCCGGTTTTCCTATGATAAAACAAAGGAAATTCTGAAGGGACTTAATATTGATATAAAACGCGGCGAGTTCGCTGCAGTTCTCGGACACAACGGTTCAGGAAAGTCAACATTTGCAAGACTTGCAAATGCCATACTGCTTCCGTCGGACGGCAGGGTGACTGTCAACGGCATCGACACAACTGATGCTGACAGAATCAGTGACATAAGACAGAACGTCGGTATGGTATTCCAGAACCCCGACAACCAGATAGTTGCGGCTGTGGTTGAGGAGGACGTTGCATTCGGCCTCGAAAACACAGGCGTTCCGCCTGAGGAGATAAGGCAGAGGGTTGATGAAGCCCTTAAAACCGTTGGTATGTACGAATACCGTACCCATTCTCCGGGAATGCTGTCGGGCGGACAGAAGCAGAGGGTTGCCATAGCGGGAATCATAGCCATGCGCCCTGAGTGCATAGTACTTGATGAACCCACAGCAATGCTTGATCCTGCAGGCCGCAGGGACGTAATGAAAACCATCCGCAGACTCTGCGATGACTACGGAATAACGGTTCTGCTTATAACACACTACATGGATGAGGCCGTCAGGGCTGACCGTGTAATAGTAATAGACGAGGGACAGGTCATTCTTGACGGTGTCCCGAAGGAAGTATTTTCTCACGTGGATATCCTGAAAAATGCCGGACTTGATGTCCCGCAGGTTACGGAGCTTGTCCACGAGCTGAACAGATGCGGCCTCAGTCTTGACCCGCAGATACTTACGGAGGAGGAATGTGCCGCGGCACTTGCTTCTCTGCTGAAGGAAGGAAAAACTTGAGCATACTGCAGACAGAAAACCTTACGTATGTTTACGGCAAGGGCACACCGTTTGAAAAAACAGCGGTTAATAATGTTTCACTTACAATTGAAAAAGGCGGAATAACCGGAATAATCGGTCACACCGGTTCCGGAAAATCCACTCTCATACAGCATTTCAACGGTCTTCTGAAGCCCTCCTCCGGCAGGATTCTCCTTGACGGAAAGGACATATGGGAGAACGGTAAAATAATGCCGGGACTCAGATTCAGAGTCGGTCTTGTGTTTCAGTATCCCGAGTACCAGATATTCGAGGAGACGGTCTGGAAGGATATAGCCTTCGGTCCGAAAAACATGAAACTCGGAAAATCCGAAATCGAGGAAAGAGTACTTGAGGCAGCCGGAATTTTCGGCATAGACAGCGATATGCTTTCCCGTTCACCGTTTGAGCTTTCAGGCGGACAGAAACGCCGTGTGGCCATTGCCGGAGTTATGGCGATGCGTCCGGAGGTCGTTATTTTTGACGAGCCGGCGGCAGGACTTGACCCGAGGGGCCGCAGGGATATTTTCAGAACTATAGAGTCATACAGCAGAAGCACGGGATGCACGGTTCTGATTGTTTCACACAGCATGGAGGACATGGCAGGGCTTGCCGACAGGATAATTGTAATGAACAGAGGCAGCCTTTTCTGTCACGACAGAACTGCTGAGGTATTTTCACGAGCTGATGAGATATCAGCCATGGGACTTGATGTTCCGCAGATAACAAAGGTATTTTCAATGCTCAGAAAAGAAAACATCGTCTTTGACGATGAGATATACACAGTTGAGGCTGCAAGGGAGAGTATTCTCGGATATCTCTCAGCCGGAGGCGGTGGAAAGATATGCTGAAGGACATAACAATCGGGCAGTATTTTCCCGGAAACAGTATAGTTCACCGGCTCAATGCAGGCTTCAAGATAGTCATAACCATGATTTATATAGTCATGCTGTTTACTGCCGGCACTATATGGTCGGTTTTAATAGGCATAGTTTTCATGCTTATGTCATACGCACTCACTGCGCTCAGCCCTTCTCTTATGATAAAGAGTCTTAAACCGGTGATACCGGTGCTCCTTATAACGGCTGTGCTTAACGTCTTCTTCTTTGAGGGCGAGGAGGTTTTCAGACTTGCCTTTATAAGCATAACTGACGAGGGAATAAAAAATGCAGTGTTTATGCTTCTCCGCGTAATATCACTTATTGTCGGTTCTTCCGTTCTCACATACACGACTTCGCCTATAGAGCTGACAAATGCAATAGAGGGTCTGCTTTCACCTCTGAAAAAATTCAGGTTTCCGGTTCACGAGCTGGCGATGATGATGACGATTGCGCTTCGTTTCATTCCTACTCTCACTGAGGAGACCGACAGAATTATTTCAGCACAGAAGGCAAGAGGCGCCGACTTTGAGACGGGAAGTCTCAGGGAGAGGGCAGGAGCGGTTGTTCCTGTGCTTGTGCCGCTGTTCATTTCAGCATTCAGACGCGCCGAGGACCTTGCTCTTGCAATGGAATGCCGCTGTTACCGCGGCGGTGAGGGACGAACCAGAATGAAAAAATCAGAAGTCAGACCGGCTGATTTTGCTGCGCTGGCTGTAACCGCTGTCTTTCTGGCGGCGACAATCGTAACCGACATATTTGTAAAGAGAGGTGCCTGATATGAGAGGACTTACCACATTTCTTTTACTGCTGCTGCTTGCTATACCGGTGTTTGCGGTATTTCTTCTTCTGAGAAGACTTGAAACCACAAAGCGTGACCCGGATGCGGACCGGAAGTTCTACGAGGCTCTCAGAGCTGCGTATTATCCGGAGGAGGAGCAGAAGAAGCCACGCGCACTGTCCGATGAGGAAAAGATTGCACTTGCAAGGAGAATTGCAGAAAATCCGGATGCTGATATAACAGCCGGAGATATAATTGCCGAAAGTCCTGATCCGGTTCCGGAGGAAGCATCACCGGAAAACGCGGTATCAGAGAAGGCAGATTCTGCTATAGCGGCTGAGGCTCCTGAACAGAAAACTGCATTGTCCGATGAGGAAAAGCGTGAAAAGGCGCTTGCGCTTGTATCAGGACTGCTCGGAAGCAGCGGAAAGAGCGGAAAAGACAAAAAGGACAAGGGTGCTTCTTCACGTGTTGAGCTTGAGATAGCACTTGCAAAGTACAGGTCCGAGATAGAAAAAAAGCAGGGATAATAACTTGAGAAACTTAAAAGTAATAATGGCATACAGAGGTACGGCGTATCACGGATACCAGAGACAGGACAATGCCGTTACCATACAGGAAACGGTTGAAAAATGCGTTTCCCGCGTTCTTGACACTCCGACTGAGATTACAGGGTGCTCGAGAACAGACACGGGGGTGCACGCCAACCAGTACTGTTTTTCAGTAAAGACTGACAGGGATATACCCGTGAGGAACTTCGTAAGAGGCATCAACGGATATCTTCCTTCAGATATATCGCTTCTCTCATGCGAAGAGGTGCCTGAGGACTTTCATGCAAGGTTTTCATGTACCGGCAAGGAGTATGTTTACCTGATTCACAACAGTGAATGCCGCAACCCGTTTGCGGAGGACCTGCAGTATCACTACCGCAGGAAAATGGACCTTGACCTTATGAGACAGGCAGCTGCATATTTTGTGGGAACCCACGATTTCAGCAGCTTCTGTTCCCAGGCTTCGGAGAAGGCAAATACAGTCAGAACAGTTCGTGAGCTCAGAATAGACAGAGACGGAGATCTTGTCACGGTAACAATAAGCGGTGACGGATTTCTCTACAATATGGTCCGCATAATAGTCGGAACTCTTCTCTGGGTAAATGAAGGAAAGATACGTCCTGAGGACATACCTGAAATTATGAAAAAATCAGACAGAACCTGCGCCGGAAAAACAGCACAGGCACACGGGCTTTATCTCAACCGTGTTTTCTACTGAGATCAGGAGGTACAATGGAAGATTCAAATAAAAAAAGCCCCTCGGAAATAAGAAGACAGAAAAAGAAACGAAGGAACACAATAAAGTTTCTCGGATTTATCTTCATGGTAACGCTGGTGCTTGGGCTTTATATATCCAAGGACAGATGGATGCCGAACTTTAAGGTGGACAGCTCCGGATTTACGGATGATGAGATTTCAGCAGCCGGATTTCCTCTTAAGGTGTCAAACGGAACAAACTACAGGACCTGCGGACTTGGCGACAGGCTTGTGGTTCTGACTGACACACGAATGTACATCTATACTGCCTCAGGCGAGGTTTCAGAGATAAGGTCTCATACCTACTCAAACCCGATACTGCGCAGTTCCGGTAACCGTACCCTCATATATGAACAGAACGGTGTAGGTATGAGAGTTGACTCCGTCCGCGGGATGCTGTACGAAAAGAAGATGGACAGCACCATATATCTTGCATCGGTAAGCAGCAAGGGTTATTCAGCGGTGGTAACCGAGTCCGACCAGTACGTATGCGAGCTCCGTGTATATGACGGCATGGGCGATGAAATATACTTCAGGGGATGTACTGAGCGAATTACGGATGTTGTGTTTAAAAATGACGGCAGGGGATGCTTCATAGTTTCCCTGAACGTCTCAGAAGGTCATATAATATCAGAAATCAGCTCGATTGACTTCGGAAGTACCGATACACTGTGGAAGGTTTCCGATATACAGACCTGTCCGGTTGCTGCATACAGGTCAGCAGCTGACGAAATCATCCTCTGCGGTGATACTATGTGTACAGTTTACAGTGACAGCGGTGAAAAAATAACTGAATATCAGTATCCGGGCGTGCTCACGGATACGTCCTACTCCGAATCCGGTCTTGCCATGATTTTTGAAAGCAAGGAAAGAAAAAATGCCATGCTTTCAGTAATCAGTGACCCGGCTTCGGGCACAGTGACGGAGTCCCGGATAAGCAGCAGCTTCAGTCAGGTACTTGCCTGGAACGACAGGATATATCTTCTTTCTGATACATCAGTTGAAACCTACCTGTATGACGGAAAGGCAGACAGAGCCATCGAGCTTGCCGAGCCGTTCAGAGATTTCAGGAAGGCAGGAAGGTATCTGTTCCTTGAAGGTCACAAAAAAATAGAAAAGATAGAATTTTAACGGGTGAGGTATTGTTATGGATAATTTAAACTGGTGCTTTGATGCCGCAGCAGGTCTTCTGCTTGTGGGATTTATTGTTCAGGGTGTTAAAAAAGGATTTTCAAAGATTATAATTCCTTTTGTTCTTAATCTTGTGTTTCTTGTGCTTGCATTTTTTATGTCAGGTGTAATTGCAGGCACTCTTTACGAGAGTACTATTGAGGATTCTGTTCAGATGTCAGTTGAGGAAGCAGTTGACCACTTTGATCTTAACGGAAACTTTAACAGAGTGTATACTGAGCTTACTCTGATAAATGAGCTTTCTGAGAAGGAGATAAGCAGCGTTCTCAGCTCCGAAAAGGACATGGACAAGAAGTTCTGGAAGCTTATCGACAGAACTTCCGGTGTGGGTGACAGTATAAATGATTCAGCATGCTTCAGCGGACTCAACAGTATTATCCGGGTTTCACTTCAGGACTGTCTCGCAGAGAAGCTTCCGCCGTGTGCCGGAAAGTTCTTTGAGGGTATAGACGAATCAAACGAAGAGGAAACCTATGCAATACTCAGCATGATTCACTCTGACCGCAGAGCGGCAGCTGAATATATTTCACGCACATACGTTCATGACGTTATGTTCCGCTTTGTAAAGATGCTCGCCTTTGTGATTTCATCATCAGTTCTCATGATACTCACAGGCATCATTTTCTCAATTGCGTTAAGAAACAGTGACAGTGACCCGTCGGGTGCAGGGGACCGCATCGCAGGCGCGGCAGTTGAGATTGTAAACGGTATAATGGTTATTACAGTACTTGCAGTACTTGTAAAAATAATAGTTTATTCAGGAATTCAGATTGACGGCATTATGGACGACAAAACACTCAGCAGTTCATATGCCTTCAGATTCCTTTACAGCATCGATCAGTACATGCCGGGCACGAGGATGTAACTGACCGGCGGCAGAAGGCGCATACTGTACTGCCGCACCATACGTTTTTGCACATCTGCCCGTGCGTATGCGGGTGTGCAGGGAAATGAAAAAAATTATTGCATGCAGCAGAGCCGGATATACTGAATGCTTTGCTGCTTTCCGGAGGAAAATATGATTTTATGCGACAGATGTAAGAAGAGACCTGCTGTTGTATTTATTACAGCCATGAGCGGGGACTCTCAGAAAAACGAAGGACTCTGCATGTACTGTGCAAGAGAAATGAAAATCCCTCAGGTGAAGGATTATATGGAACAGCTTGGAATAACTGATGATGAGATTGATCAGCTTTCCGAGCAGATGATGGAGCTCGTTGACGGTGATTCCTTTGAACCTGGCGGTTCAAGCACACTGCTTCCGCCGTTTATCCAGGACATGATTAACGGTGCTTCTGACCCGAAGAGCGGCAAGGGCGGCTTCGGCTCACTTTTCGGAGGTGCCTTTGAAAAGTCCGACTCAAAGAAAAAGGGAGACGCAAAGAAGAAGGAAAAGAAGCTCAAGTTCCTTGAAAACTACTGTACAAATCTCAGCAGACGTGCCGAGGAAGGAAAGATTGACAATATCATCGGCAGAGACAAGGAGATATCAAGGGTTGTCCAGATTCTCTCAAGAAGAACCAAGAATAATCCGTGTCTTATCGGTGAACCTGGTGTAGGTAAGACTGCCATTGCGGAAGGAATTGCACAGAGAATCAAAACAGGTGACGTTCCGTTTAACCTCAGAAACAAGAAGGTTTACCTTATGGACCTTACTGCACTCGTTGCGGGAACACAGTTCAGAGGCCAGTTTGAAAGCCGTGTCAAGGGACTCGTTGACGAGGTTAAGTCAGAGGGCGATATCATTCTCTTTATTGATGAGGTTCACAACCTTGTCGGAGCCGGAGACTCAGAAGGGTCAATGAACGCTGCCAATATCCTTAAGCCTGCCCTTTCAAGAGGCGAAGTACAGGTTATCGGTGCAACAACATTTGCAGAGTACAGAAAATACATTGAAAAGGACAGCGCTCTCGAAAGACGTTTCCAGCCGGTTACTGTAAATGAACCGACTATAGAGGAGACGGTTACAATCCTGAAGGGCATCAGAACACACTACGAGGAATTCCACAGGGTAAAGGTAAGCGATGAGCTTCTCAGAATGTGTGCTGTTCTCTCAGAGAGATATATTAACGACAGATTCCTGCCGGACAAGGCAATAGACCTTCTTGACGAAGGCTGCGCATGCGCTGCAATCGCAAGCAAGGCACTTGCTGAATTTGATAAAAAGACAGCAGAGCTTGATGCTCTTGTTGCAGCCGAGGCAGAGATAGAAGAGTCAGATGAAGTCGACTTCGAAAAGCTTGCAACCGTAAAGGCTGATATCATCAGAGCGGGTGAGGAGCTTGAATACGCAGAAAAGCAGAAGGAAAACGTGTATGTTACAGAGGGTGACATTGCTAAGGTAATAGAACTCTGGACAGGTATTCCTGCAAGCAAGGTTGCAGGCCCTGAGATGCAGAAGCTCTCAAAGCTTGAGGAAAACCTCAGGAAGCGTATTATCGGACAGGATGATGCAGTATCAGTGCTCTCAAAGGCTATCAGAAGAAAGAGAGTCCAGCTCTCAAAGAGACGCAGACCGGCTTCGTTTATATTTGTAGGACCTACAGGCGTTGGCAAAACAGAGCTTGTCAAGGTGCTTGCAGAGGAGCTCTTCGACTCAACAGAGCCGCTTATCAGATTTGATATGACTGAATTCATGGAGAAGCATGCAGTATCAAAGCTCATCGGTTCTCCTCCGGGATACGTGGGATACAACGAAGCAGGACAGCTCACTGAAAAGGTAAGAAGACAGCCTTATTCAGTAATCCTGTTTGATGAGATTGAGAAGGCTCATCCTGATGTTATGAATATTCTCCTTCAGATTCTTGACGAAGGAAAGCTTGATGACTCACAGGGCAGATCAGTAAACTTCGAAAACACTGTTATCGCCATGACATCAAACGCAGGTTCAACTGACAGGTCAACCGGTGTCGGATTCAACAAAACAGCCGAGGATATCTCAAGAGACAAGGCTATGAAGGGACTCAGGGATTTCCTCAGGCCTGAATTCCTCAGCAGAATTGATGAGGTTGTTGTCTTTGATCCGCTCACTAAGGAATCCTATGCACAGATTGCCGGCCTTATGATGAACGAGATGAAGGAATCCCTCGCTGAAAAGGCAATAGAGCTTTCATGGGACGGAAAGCTGCTCGAAGCGGTTGCCGAAAAGTCATACAGCAAAAAATCCGGAGCAAGAGACATACGCCGCGTAATCAGAGACAACGTGGAGGACAGAGTTGCAGGCGAGATAATCGACCATCCGGACGAAAAGATAAACAGACTTGTGGTTTCAGCTGACGAGTCAGGTGAAATCTCAGTAAGTATTGAAAAGTAAACGGCCGGAAAATAATCTGACGTTTAAATGAAAAAGCAGGGAAGCAGCGGTTTCAGCCCCCGCTGCTTCCCTGCTTTTCTGTAAGGGAAAAACGTGAAAATAAGCGCTGAAAAAATTTTCGTTAATTTTCAAAGTAAATGCAATACCTTCTAAGTAAACGCAATGCTATTGCATTTAGTTTGAAAACAACAATTCTATCATGAAAGTATTTGTAAAAAAATTATTCTTAAGGCACGTAAATACGCTGCTTGCGTGCTCTTTTTTGAATTAGATTATGAAAAAAAGGCGCAGCAAAGCTAACCCTGGGCAAAATGACATTATTGCTGTCAGAGTAAATGCAACGAGTATAAACTGGAAAACATGGAATTTACTTCTTTAAAAGTTTTGGACTAAGTATGATTTTGTTCGGTGGAATCAGTTCCTGTCTAAGTAAACGCAACGTGTTGTATCCATAAAATTTAACGAACAGCTCTGTAGGAGCAAAACCATTTAAGTTCTTGCGAGAATATGAGTTGACGTTTGACATCACAAGATCAATATCTTCCTGAGTAAGGTGATCCATCGAGGTACCCTTGGGAATAATTCTTCTAATAAGTGTATGATTGTTTTCTACTTCTGGCTTTTCATATGAAGCATATGGTTCGCAGTAGAATACAGTTGAACGCTTTTCTCCATTAGCGTATTCAATAGCGGAAGGGTTTGAAAATTCAGTTCCGTTGTCTGTGAGAATCACGCTGAAAAGTGCATCGTACACATCATTTGGGAGCAATTCATAAAGCTGATTGATGATGTCGATTACCGACTGTGACGTATTATGATCTCTGATAAACGCGAGCATGAAGCTACAGTTTGGTATTAACAGAGTAAGGAGTACCTTTCCTCCTTTTTTACCTTCTACTGTATCCATTTCAGTTACAAGAATATCTGGATTTTCTTCTCTGAATTTAAGATAATCTTCATATGTCCTGTTTACTGTACATGTTTTGTCAACTTTCAGCTGCTTCTTTTTACCTTTGCGGGCTTTAAACTTGACAGCACGTGGAAGATCGATAGTTTTTGCAGAAAGACTACCGCTGTGAATAAGTCTGTACAGTGTGCTTTCAGAACACATCAGAGAATCTTTGTTTGAGTTTACGATATGGTAAACAGATACACCTCTGTCGATACCATCAGATGCAATACTGTCAATAGCATTAAATTCTTCTCTGGTAAGGTTAAAGCCCTCTCTTGATTCTGAAAGAACAACTCTGTATTCCTTATCCGCAGAAGCAGCTCTGTAAAATCTTTTTTCCAGTGTGCACTTTGATTTATCCGCACAGCCGTTACAGACGTACGGAGGAGAGATTAACCTGCTGCATACTTCTCTTTCGAATTCATTGCAGTTAATGTTACACTCCTTACAGAAACGACAGTTCTTTGTAACGCAGTTAGGTTTGTCTTCGCAGATGCTCTTGGCTCTGCATTCAAATCGATGTACACATTCATTAAAGCAATGTCCGTACGATCCTGTACGCTCAAAAACTAAGTGATTTTTTACCTCTCGTGAAATTGAACTCGGAGCTTTTTCAAGTTCAGAAGCAATTTCTCTAAATGATTTTGCCTGATTAAGACCAACCTGTATGGTTGTTCTCTCATCTAAAGTTAAATGTTTACCCATAATAATCAAACTCCTTTCATGGGACTATGATTATTATGAATTGAATTAAAACCAAAGTAAAGCACTCTGATTTAACCAGAAAAATATACACTGCTATGGATAACACCACATCCTTCTTCTGCAATTAGAAATTGTATCAGATGCTGATATCAGCATCAAGGGTGCAAAGCACCGCTGCGCGGAAACCCTTGACCCTGATATCCTCATCTGAGGTCACTCTAATAGCAGCATAAGGATAGAAATAGTGAAGTCATGGCACTGAATGAATACATGTCTTCAAACTAAATGCAATATGTTTCACTTTCACAAATGCTAAGTTCACTGCATTTTACCTTCAAACTAAATGCAACACTTGATTCGTCAAAGTAAATGCAACAAGAAAAAATTTCCACGTTGCGTTTACTTTGAAAATTTGCGAAAAAAGAACAGGCTTTGTCATCAGCATAACAGCTATTGACAAAGCCTGATTTTCATAGTATAATATTATAGTCGGCGTAAAAAGTTTTTTACGTACACATAATATCATTGTGCTGTCT
>JAZUIH010000079.1:0-9487 GCA_045642145.1 Oscillospiraceae bacterium
TGAGAAAATATTACCTCTTAGGGCGAAAATATTACCTTTCAGGGCAAAATGGTTGTATTTTACATAAGTGTATGATAAAATACAATTGCTGCGCAGAGGAAAACATTGAATATCAAACGATAGTATGTTATACTTAAGGAGGAAATATGTCAGAAGTATTTGACAGTGCATTTCGAACACTTGTAAATGACTGCAGTAAGATGATACTGGCGTTCTTAAATGAAGCATTCGGAGAAAACTATACCGGTGATGAAGAAATAGTATTTCACCCGAATGAGCATTTTATTGCACGACAGAATGAAAAAGACTTAAAACGAATAACAGACACAAATTTTACGGTAGCCGGCCGGAAAAAGTATCATCTGGAATGTGAAAGCAAAAGCTACAGCAGCAGGATGCTGATACATATATTTGAATATGATGCCCAGATAGCACTTGACCAGAGTGAGATAAACGGAAATACAATAAAGTTGATTTTTCCGAATACGGCAGTTCTGTATCTGAGAAGCACCGGAAGAACGCCGAAGCGGATGAAGGTTATAATCGAAGTGCCTGGAGACAAGGCCGAATACATGATTCCGGTTATAAAAATGTCCGATTACACGCTGGAAGAAATATTCGAAAAGAAGCTGTACATCCTTCTGCCGTTCTATATTTTTAATTTTGAAAAGAGATTTAAGGAGTACAATAAGAATCCGGAGAAACTGGAGAAACTGTTAAATGAAATCCGGTATATAATACAGAAAATCAATGAGCTTATAGAAAAAGGCGAGCTTACGGCATTTGACAGCAGAACGATAATAGACCTTTCAACGGAAGTTGCAAGACAGCTTACAGAAAAATATGACAGAGTAAAGAAGGAGGTAACAGACGTTATGTGCGGACCAGTGATAGTTACAGAAGCAAAAATGATACTTGAGCAGGGAATCGAACAAGGTGAAACTGCATTTGCAGAGCTTGTAAAAAAACTTTTAGCTGCCGGTCGAGTCCAGGACGTGGAAAAAGCATCATCCGACGCTGAGTATCGTCATGCTCTTTACCAGGAATTTGGTATTTATTGTGAATGAATAATTTAAAACAGGGTCTTTCGGCACGGAATCCGGATGATCCTGTTTTTGTGTGATAATGAAACTATGGCGCCGTGTGAATTCTGAAACAGGGAATCCGCTGTTGTGCAATACAAATAAAATATTCAATTATAATTAACATATCTCACAAACTTACTTATATACTGTTACAACCCCCGTACAAAACGGTACTTACTAAGTGAAAGCGGAATTATAGTGAATGCATTTATTTAATGCGTTTACTATACAGGAGGTGAAAATAAATGGACGACGGGAAAATAATTGATCTTTACTGGGAAAGATCAGAAAGTGCAATTGCAGAGACTGACAGGAAATACAGAAAATTCTGTATGTATATTGCCGGCAACATTCTTCATGATATTTCAGAGTCTGAAGAATGCATTAATGATACATACCTTGCAGCCTGGAATGCAATGCCCCCGCAGAGACCGGCCTGTTTACAAGCTTTCATTGGAAAAATAGTAAAAAATATATCTCTTAAGCGGTTTCGCTACAACAGCTGTGAAAAAAGAAATAAAGAGGCAGTCACATCAATCGATGAACTCTCCGAATGTCTTTCAGTTGAATCAGAAGCAGAGAGAAACATTGATCTGCATGAAACCGCTGCTGAGATAAGCAGGTTCCTGAGAGAACAGAGTCAGGAAAAGAGAGTGGTGTTTTTAAGACGTTACTGGTTCTTCGATTCATATGCTGCAATAGCTGAGCGATGCGGAATGAGTGAAGATAACGTCAGGATGATACTGATGCGAATGAGAAAGAACCTGAAAATTTATCTTGAAAAAAGGGGGATTGAAGTATGAACAAATATGATTTTGCTGAAGCAGTCAGTCTTGTTGATGATGACCTTATTGAAGAAGCTGAAAAATACAGTAAAGAAAACATTTCAGCTGTATCAGAAAACAGGAAAAGAAATAATGTTTACTGGATGATACCTGCAGCTGCAGCCTGCGTCGCTCTGTGTCTTGCGGTAAATCATTTCACATCATTCAGAAATTCCGGCCGTCCTGAAATCAGTAACAATGCCGTTACTGAATCAGCAGTTACGACAGTGTCGGAGTCCGGGCAGAATGTACCGGCAGAAAGTACTCATACGGATGTCAGCAAAGTTTTACAGCCGGTGATTCCGGAAACACTGCAGAGCAGTGAAGTGACAGCTGCTTCATCAGCTGAATCAGTAACTCACATGGTTTCAGAGAATATTCCTGTTACGGCATATGTTACAGAGCAGAAACCGGTTCATGTATTTACTGAAGCGGCTGTAACTTCCGGGGATGACACGCCTGATGTAACCGATGCAGTGTTTACAGAACCTGAACCGGTGTTCACTCAGGAAGTCACAGCAGCAGAAGTAACCGAAGAGATTACTGAAACCACAACGGAGGATATAAGAGAAGGTGTCATTGACCCGATGGGCATACCGGTGTACCTGCTGATTTACGGTGAATACAACGGTAAACTTTACAGGTCTTACGGAGACAAATGTCGTCCTCAGGATTCACAGCTTGGTGAAGAAGTATCCGTTGTTTTCAGGGAAGGACTTTACGATAAGTATACCGTAACAAGGAATGCCGTACTCTGTAAGGGTGAATACAGCGATACAGTATTTTTCCTGAAGATTCCGGGAGAAGATACGTATTATCTGTTCTTTGATTTTGATATTTCGCTGAAAGAATACTATTCATTACTTGAAAACTTACCTGTAGTCAGTGAATAAATGTATTTCAGCTGACCGTTACGGGACATACAGGTACAATCCAACCAATAAAAATAAGATTAACGGAGGGGTTTTTATGAAAACAGGAAAAATAACAGCAGCAGTATTAAGCTTTGTTCTGGTTTTAACATCAGCAGCTCAGACAGCCGGTGCAGTGGCAGTAATTCTCGGAGTTGATCCGTTCGGAAATGATGTAATCGGAGGACTCTACGATGAGCTTGTCGGGTTTAACGAAGAGGGTACGCCTGTAATCAGACAAAACTTTCCGGAAGGCGTGGATAAAAGCATGCTGCCGGATGATGCACTGGTTTATAATGAAAAATATATTTATATAACCGGAGAGGATTCTTCTGACGCTGAAAAAGCTGACGGTGAGAAAACCGCTTCTTCCGAAGCTGAACAGGGTGACATCAATAATGATGGTTCTGTGGATCTGACTGACCTTACAGAGCTTTCTCTTGCCCTTATAGGCGACAGAAAAATGACAGACGAAGAGCTCCTGAGAGCAGACGTCGACAGGAGCGGCAGGACCGACCTTGCAGACCTTGCTCATCTCAGACAGTATCTGTCCAAGGTTATAGCATCACTATAAAAGCCAGCTGGTATATCACAATATCATATGTGGTATACCAGCTGGCTTACTTAGTGAACCAGGCAGCGTATTGACTGATACATCAGTAAAAATAAAGTGGAAGTCATATTGATTCTGACTTCCACTTTATTATACCATAAGTCTGTCATTATGAAAAGCAACACGCTGTTGCCTGCGGGGCAGAAGCCGTGTCTGCCGGTTTTGATTTACGCAGTCAGCGCAATGAGAATTGAGAAATAGTGAAATATGCTTCCTGCGACTGTGAAAAGATGCCATACGGAGTGAAACCACTTAACTTTTTTCAGTGCATAGAATATAATTCCGATGGTGTAAAATGCGCCTCCGATAAGAAGAAACAGGAGGGAAATTTTCGGCATCACGTTCAGCATCGGTTTTATCGCGAAAATAATAGCCCATCCCATAAGTATGTAGCAGACTACTGACGGTTTGCGGAACTTTTCAAGATTAATTGAGTTAAGCACAATTCCGAGTACTGCAGCTCCCCAGACTATACCGAAAAGCACCCATCCGACTGCGCCCCTGAGTATGGCAAGCGTGATTGGAGTGTATGTACCGCCAATCAGGAAAAATATAGTGTTGTGGTCCATTATCCTGAAGAATTTCTTGGCAGTTGTATTGGTTATAGCATGATAAAGAGTGGACATAGTATAGAGTATAATCAGTGAAGCTCCGTAAATACTTGCACTGACAACAGCCCACGCATCAGCGTATACCGCACTCATAACTATCAGCACCACTGTTCCGGCAATTGAGAGAAGACCGCCCACTCCGTGTGAAACGGCGTTGAATATCTCTTCTCCAAGCGAATACTGTTTTTTTACCTGAGTCATATTAACGCCCCCATGTGATTGTATAATTTTTGTTGTTTATTGTATAAATTATAACACACGATAAATATAAAATCAAGAAATTAAGCTTGTATAAGCTTTATTTTGCGTGTTACAGACTGATAGTAAGTAACATAAAAAGTAAAAATCTATAATATATTTAGAATAAAAATATAAAAAAGCTTGAAAATACTTGCGCTTTTTTGGTATAATGATAGTAATAGATTTTTTAAGCGCACAGTTCTTTTGCTGCTTGATGTAAATTACAGGAAAAGAATCTGATGACTGCTGAATTTATTTGTTTTATTGTATTTACTACAGAGTTTTTAATTGCAGGTGATTAACAATGAAATTTTATACAGACCATCAGCTGGATATCATGATGGTGCTTGAGGGTATTACCGGTTTTATATTTATCTTTCTCCTGTGCATGAAAATAGACAATAAAAGCCGGAAAAGCTCTCTGCTTCAGATACCGTTTTTCTCAATGCTGCTGCTTTTGTCGGACCGTCTGGCTTATATGTACCGCGGAGATGTAAGTACGTCAGGTTACTGGATGGTGAGAATATCAAACTTTTCTGTATATGCATCCATTCTTATGGTTCAGAACGGTTTTAACAATTATCTGTTTTCACTCTCACGTGACCGGGGAACAGACAAAAGGAAGGAGACGGTTCTTGTAATCAGCCGTTATCTGGCTGTTACCGGACTGTTTATGCTCATTGTCTCGCAGTTCACAGGACTTTACTATACGTTTGATGATACAAACCACTATGTACGTGCGCCGGGTTTTGTAATCTGCTATATAATTCCGATGATAATGATAGTATTTCAGTCCGTTTTTATAGTAAAAAACAGAGGCGATTTTGAAAAGTCATTACTCATATCACTGTTTGTATTTGCCGGATTTCCGGTTGTGACCGGAGTGCTTCAGATATTTTTCTACGGAGCATCATTTACATCAGTAAGTATAGCGATATCGTCAGTTATGCTTTATATTTCCGCTTTGTTTGACCTGAACAGCAGACTGGTGGGCGCGGCTAAAAAGGAAATGTCTTCTGCCGTTGAAATGAAGGAAAAATACAACGATCTTCTCCAGCAGACTGTTGAGGCACTGGTTTCAGCGGTCGATGCAAAGGATACATACACCCACGGCCACTCAAACAGAGTTGCAAAATACGCAAGGAAAATAGCAGAGGTGTCAGGCATGACGGAACAGGAGTGTGAGGATGTATACCTGGCCGGACTTCTTCACGATGTCGGAAAAATCGGAATAGATGACGCTATTATCAATAAAAAGGGTAAGCTTACTGACGAGGAATTTTCCGTTATTAAGCATCACCCTGATCTCGGAAGTCAGATACTTTCAAAAATCCTTATTTCCCCGTCTCTCAGTGTCGGAGCGCATTATCATCACGAGAAGTATGACGGAACGGGATATCCTGAAAAGCTGAAAGGCGAAGATATTCCTCAGATTGCAAGAATAATAGCTGTTGCGGATGCTTATGATGCAATGACCTCAAAACGAAGCTACCGCGATATGATACCTCAGATGTATGTCCGTGAAGAGCTTGTAAAGGGAATGGGAACGCAGTTTGATCCGGGGTATGTCAGAATTATGATTGATATGCTCGACAGGGACGAAGCCTACGATATGAGGGAAAAACAGAATGACATGGTTTTCGGTTCAGATCTTTCCTACAGCTTTGAGGCATACAAGACAAATGTTTCGGCAGGTGTTCGTATAACTGACTGTCCGGTTACAATAAAAATTCAGTACACTCCTTCAAAAGACGGAGGACAGCCGGTTCTTCTGTTTTATGATTCAGCAGATGAACGATATTATCTTGAAGACAGTACCCTGTCCGGAGAAATGGATTTTATTGAGTTTGCAAGCATAGATATGGACGGAAGCATTTATCCTGACTATGTACGAAAAAATGAGCATCATTCATCCGGCAGGGAAAATGAGCGTACGGAGTCCGGAAGGCTTTATACTGCCACTATCATTATGGTAAAACAGGAGGATCATTTCAGTGTTAAAATCACGTCTGAAGGACGAAATGATGAAGTGATTTTTGCAATGTATGATGCTTCGAGATTTCTTTATTTTGCAATGACAGGAGAATACTGTGTTCTGAATATACAGGGTGTTGACGTAGCTGACAAGCCTGTCGCTGAAAACTTCATTCCGCGTATTGCTGAAAAGGTAAGCTATACTGACAGACCGGAGGGCGATATTCCGAATGTTCAGATAGACGGATGGATGACAAGCTGTTCAGAAGTTTCAGAGCTTAATGAAAAAGCTGACATCAGTTTCCACTTCATGAGCCTTCCTTCGTCAAGAAGGGTATGGCACTGTCCGGTTATAGCGCTGTTTACTTCAGCTGACGGAACGGTAAACGGACCGGACTACAGGGAGCTGGCTTTTATAAGACTTGACGGCGAGGTCTGGTGTAATAACACAGAGATAATCAACAAAATAAAGGTTACAAGAAGCGATGACTTCACAAACTGGAGTACCTGGAAGCAGAAAAACAAGGCGGGAACAGACTGCAGACTGTTAATTAAATATACGGATAATGTAATTGACCTGCAGGTTGAGAACAGCGGACTGATAATTGAAAACCAGACAGTACTGCCGGAGGAAGTCACAAAGGTGTATTATTACTTTACCGGCGACCAGTGTGCTGTAACAGAGATTTTTATAAATAAACATGATTAAAACTGAAAGAAGGGAAAATAATGCTTAAGAAAACAATTGAGTACGTTAATAAGGAACAGTTTGAAAACAGCCTTGATCTTTACAGACAGAGACTGCTTGAAAAATATAAATACGACGATATATCCATGTACTTCCATATTTTCTCCACAGAACTTGATGAGGACAGTGTACGTCCGATATGGGAAAGTATAGAGAAAGTATTTCCGGGAAAGCCGTGGTTCGGTCATTCAACTGCCGGAAATGTGTCAGACTGTGAGATAACATCGGAGCTGTCCGTGTCGGTAACTGTTTTTGAAAAGGAAACAACAAAATTCAGACTGCTTCAGTACAGCATGGAAAAGCAGAGTACGGAAGAGATTGCGGCGGAGATTATCAGTGAATGTGAAAACAGTCCGTGGGTTAAGGCAGTTGAGTTTTACCGTACAATCAGTTCGGAATCACCGACTGTTTTCAGTGAAAAATTTGACTGCCTGCGTGAGGATATCCAGATGTTCGGAAGCATTGTCTGCTCAAAGAATATAACAAGTCCGGACTCATGTGTGTTTTCTTCAGCAGGAGGGTTTGACACGACAGGTCTTGTTGTACTGCTTTTCGGCGGTGATGATTTTTATGTAAATTCATTCAAGGTGAGCGGATGGCAGCCTATCGGCCGTAAATTTGTAGTTACAAAGGCTTCCGGATGCACGATTAATGAGCTTGACGAAATGCCTGCATACAATGTATACAAAAAATATTTAAGCATAGAAAATGACGAAAATCTTTTTGTAAACGCCCTTGAGTTCCCGGTTATATATGAGCATAACGGGGTAAGAATCGTTCGTGCTCCCGCAGCCGGAAATGAGGACGGTTCACTTGTTATGAGCGCTGATGTTGAAGTCGGCTCTATAGTCAGACTTTCATACGGAGAGCCGAATACAATTATGAAGGCTGTAAGGGAGGCAGCGAAGGATGTCAGTTCCTTTTCTCCGGATGTTCTGCATATTTTTTACTGTACAGCCCGCAAGGTGTTCTGGGGAATGAATGAGCCTACTACAGAAATACATCCGTTCCGCTATGTCAAAGGTTCTTCGGGATTTTTCTCCCATGGTGAATTCCTGAGAGAAAACGGATGCCTTAACCAGCACAGCGTCACCCTTGTACTTGCGGCGATGCGTGAGGGCGAGGGAAGAAAAGTCAGAAGTACAGCAGAATTTGATGATACTACTGTTTCAACAAAGCTTCCGCTTGCGTCCAGAATGGCAACATTTATCCGTGAGACAGCGTTTGAACTTGAAACCATCAACAGCCAGCTGAAGGTTTACAATGAACAGTTAAAGGTCATTGCCAAAACAGACGGACTGACCGGACTGAACAACCGCCTTGCCTTTGACAGCCTGCTTAAGGAAATCGAAGACGAAAAGGATACATCAAAAAACTGGTTTATGCTGATGATTGATGTGAATGGTCTTAAAGCTACAAATGACGAATACGGTCATGAAGCCGGAGATTCACTTATTTCCGGAACTGCCGGAGTGATAAAGGAAACTTACGGCGAAAAGGGACACTGCTTCAGAATAGGCGGTGATGAGTTTGTAGTTGTTATCGATGCCAGCCGGCAGCAGATTGATGAATACAGGGAGAAGCTGAAGGAATGTATCAGAGAATACAATAAAAACGCACAGTATAAGCTTTCCATGGCAGTCGGCGAATCAGCGCTTAATGGTCCGGACGGAGCAAGAGGTTCAATCAGCGACTGGAAAATGAACGCTGATATGGATATGTACTGCAGGAAAGATGAATTTTACAAGGCAAATAAAATCTCCAGAAGGTGATTATGTACCTTAGGAGTGCGTATAACGGCAGCAGTCATCTCACCGAGGTGGCTGTTGCCTGTTTTAGTCAGAACAGAAGAAAAAAATAAATGTATGCAACCTTTCTGAAAAAAACGGGTCTATATATACAGAAAGGTCTTTCGAATAAAACAAACAAGGAGAAGGTATGGAGGAGAAAGATATAATAGATCTGTATGTCAGCCGCTCTGAAAATGCAATTGCTGAAACGGACCGTAAATTCAGGAGCTACTGCAGAAAAATAGCATACAGTATACTCGGCGATCACGGTGAAACTGATGAGTGCGTAAATGAGACATATTTTAAACTCTGGAACAGCATTCCTCCGCAGATTCCTGAAAGGCTGTCTGTGTTCATTGCAAAAATAGTAAGAAATACGGCATTTCACATCTACAGCAAAAAGACAGCTCTCAGACGCGGAAAAAATGAAATCAGTCTTGTTCTGGACGAACTCGGTGAATGTGTTGATATGAGCAGCGACGTTGAGGAAACCGTGGAGCTTAAGGAACTTGAAAATGCTCTTGAGGAGTTTCTTGATACTCTTGAAAGCACTAAAAGAGATATATTTATGCTTCGTTACTGGTATACAATGCCGCTCCGTGATATTGCTTTAAAGCAGCATATGAAGGAAGGTACTGTAAAATCAGTTCTGAGCCGTACCCGCTCCGAATTAAGAGAATATCTTAAAAAA
>JAZUIH010000080.1:0-19994 GCA_045642145.1 Oscillospiraceae bacterium
CATCTGCAGGAGGAACGATCTGACCGAAGTGAATAGCAAAACCGTGAGCGAACATGAGCATATCGCCGGCCTTGAGGTTTGGTTCGATATCCTGCTTGTACATCTGAGCCTGCTTTTCATCGTTGATGAGAATCATGATGGTGTCAGCCTGCTTTGCAGCTTCAGCAGCTGTGAATACTTCAAATCCCTGCTTTACAGCCTTGTCCCATGACTTTGAACCTTCGTAAAGACCGATGATTACACGGCCCTTGTCGCCGAGTGATTCCTTGGCATTGAGAGCGTGAGCGTGACCCTGGCTTCCGTATCCGATTACAGCGATTGTCTTTCCGTAGAGGAGTGAGAGATCGCAGTCTTCCTGATAAAATACCTTTGCTGAATTTTCCATTATTAAGACTCCTTTAATAATTTAATAATAATTTATCCGGGCAGTATACCTGAAAACTGATTAAAAGTTTTTCAGGCAGTTGCTGCCTCTTTCAAGAGCGACAATACCTGTACGGCATATCTCCATTATGCCGAAAGGCTTTACCAGCTCAATAAAAGCATTAAGCTTTGTTGTTTCACCTGTAATCTCTATGCAGAGAGCGTCAGGTGAATAATCTACTATCTTTGAACGGAATACGTCAACTGCGGCAAGTACATCCTGTCTTGTTGAAGAATCGTTCTTTACCTTGATGAGGAGAAGTTCACGTGTAACTGTCTCATCACGTTCCATAACCTGAACCTGCTTTACATCGTGAAGCTTGCTGAGCTGCTTCACAACCTGATCCTTTGAGTAATCATCGCCGATCATTGAAACAGTCATTCTTGAAAATTCAGGAGATTCTGTTTCGCCGACTGTAAGAGTGTCGATGTTGAAGCCTCTTCTTGTGAACATGCTTGAAACTCTTGTCATAACGCCTGGCTTGTTGTCAACGAGTATGCTGAATATATGTTTTCCCATAAGACTTAACCTCCTATGTGAGTAATGATGTTATCGATTGAACCGCCCGGAGGGAGCATAGGGAGTACGAACTCATCCGCACTTACCGCACAGTCAATAACACATGGTCTCTTTGAAGCAACTGCTTCATCAAGAGCCTTTGAAAGTTCTTCAGTATTAACAGCTGAGAATCCGAGTGCACCGAATGCCTCTGCAATCTTAGTGAACTTTGTCTGACGCTTGTCAAGAGTTGTGTTTGAGTAGTGCTTGTCAAAGAAGAGTGTCTGCCACTGTCTTACCATTCCGAGTACGCCGTTGTTCATAACAACAACGATAACAGGAATATCATATGAAACTGCTGTTGCAAGTTCGTTGAGGTTCATGCCGAAGCTTCCGTCTCCTGTGAAGAGAACAACCGGATCCTTTGTAGCTTCGTATGAGCCGATTGCAGCACCCATACCAAAGCCCATTGTTCCGAGACCGCCGCTTGATATGAACTTTCTTGACTGTTCAAATCTGTAACGCTGTGCAACCCACATCTGGTGCTGGCCTACGTCTGTTACGATAACGGCATTTTCAGGCATTTTTGAATTTACTGTATCAACGATATCATAAGGAGTCATTGCATCTGACTTCTTAAGTGAAGCAGCTTCGTCTGCTCTGAACTTTTCGATTAAAGCATTCCACTCAGTGTTCTGCTTCTTTTCAACCATTTTAACGAGTCTGCTTACTGTTTCCTTTATGTCACCTGCGATACCAACATTTGCAGTGATGTTCTTGTCGAGCTCAGCAGCATCAATATCAATGTGAATAATCTTGCAGTTTCTTACGTAAACGTCCTTGTTGCCTGTAGCTCTGTCGCTGAATCTTGCGCCTGCGCAGATTACGAGGTCTGCCTCAGCCTGTGCCATTGATGATGCATAGTGGCCGTGCATGCCCTGCATACCAAGGAAACGCGGATTTGAGAACGGAACAGATGAGATACCCATCATACTGCATCCTACAGGAGCATCGATGATATCTGCAAGCCTTGCAATTTCTTCGCCTGCATCGCTTGAAATAACACCGCCGCCGCAGTAGATATATGGTCTTTTGCTTTCGGCGATAAGCTTTGCTGCTTCAGCAAGACTGTCCTCTTCAGCAACCGGAACAGGAAGTGAAGGAGCAACAGGCTTGTTTGTGAATTCTGTTACAGCAACCTGTACGTTCTTCGGAATATCAACGAGAACAGGGCCCGGTCTTCCTGAACGGGCAAGAAGGAATGCTTCTCTGAGTGTGTCAGCAAGTTCGTTTATATCCTTAACTATATAGTTATGCTTTGTTATCGGGAGTGTAATACCGCAGATATCGACCTCCTGGAAGCTGTCACGGCCGAGCAGTGAGCAAGGGACGTTACCTGTGATAGCGACCATTGGGACTGAATCGAGATAAGCCGTAGCAATACCTGTGACGAGGTTTGTAGCTCCAGGACCGGATGTAGCAATTACGACACCGGTCTTGCCTGTTGAACGGGCGTATCCGTCGGCAGCATGTGAAGCACCCTGCTCATGGGCAGTAAGAACGTGCTTGATACGATCCTGGTATTCGTAGATAGCGTCATAGATGTTTATAACCTGTCCGCCAGGATAGCCGAAAATACAGTCACAGCCCTGTTCAATCAAAACTTCAATAATAATCTGTGATCCTGATAATTTCATAAGCGTATGATTTCCTTTCCAAAAATATACTTTACTGATAAAATAAGCTTTAGCAGTTTCCTTCAGTAAAGTCTATAAAATTAATTATAACATAACCTGTAAATTATTTCAACACATATTTTATATTTAATTAATGAATTAATGAAAAACTGAAAAAAGAAATCCGGAAAAAAGACAAATTTATGAGCCGGCGCTTGAATATTTTTTCTGTGTGTAATATGTACAAAACAAAAATGCTTTCTATATTGAAATTGACATTTTGCATTTCATATGCAATAATATGCAAAATTTCGCTTGACAAATATAAAAAATACGTATATAATAAACAACATAGCATTAATGTCAGGCGAAAAGCGCCCTGACAGTGCGGCAGTTAATCTTTGTAAACCAAAAGTTTATTCAGGTTTAACTGTGATTCCGGGCATATCATATTATGCAGTGTATATCCATTTTTAACAACTTCAGAAGATGATTATTGATATTAGGGCAGCAAGGATATATAACCGGACAGGGGGCTCCACTTACAGACACTGGACTTGTCATATTTTTTTATTTCCCTCAGGGCTTTGATAGATACACGGCATCAGGGTGGGACATAGGCTGATTCAGTTTGGAGAGCGGACCATTTTTATTTATCGGTTAGTTGGTTTGAAACTGACTCGAATATATGGCCTAAGTAGCTTAATTCCAGAGCGTTGTTTATCAAAGGTAGCGGTGAAAATCCGTTCATGGTCTAAAAAAAATTCTCGATAGTGAGGTAATTGAAATGTTTGAAGACAAGACATTAGTATGTAAGGACTGCGGAGCTGAATTCGTATTCACAGCAGGCGAACAGGAATTCTATGCTGAAAAGGGATTCGAAAACGAACCACAGAGATGCAAGTCATGCCGTTCAGCAAGAAAGGCTTCTTCAAAGGGTGACAGAGAAATGTTCACAGCTGTATGCGCAGAATGCGGCGGTGAAGCAAGAGTACCTTTCAAGCCAAGAGAAGATCGTCCGGTTCTCTGCAGCGAATGTTTCGCAAAGAAGAACGCATAATTAAAGTTTTTGAACGATTACAGGAAGCGCAGACAGGCAGTTTGCGCTTCCTTTTTTGTTTTCAGCACTTTTTTTCTTTTTCTGCACTTGTGTTTTTCCATATAATATGGTATCATAGTTATGTCAGTAAACAATATTATGAAGTTATGCGTCTGATACTGTTTTTTCAGCGTCAGGTGCAATACGGACGGAGGTACAATACAATGGATTTTAAAGTAACAAAGGATATGATTATCGGCGATATTCTCGACAGCTGCCCTCAGGCTGCACCTTGCCTTCTCGAAATGGGAATGCACTGCCTCGGATGCCCTTCAGCAAGAGGCGAATCACTTGGTGATGCATGCATGGTACACGGCGTTGATCCTGATGCTTTTGAAAAGAAAATAAACGAATTTATTGCAGCACTTTAATTCATATTTTTTAACCGGAAAATCTCTGCATATGCTGCAGGGATTTTTTGCTTTATGAGGGGATACCGGCGGGATTTGTTTTTTTTGAACGGAATACAGAATTACAGTGAACGAAAATAATTTTACGTTCACTGTAATTCACATGTTTTTATTGCCTTGCACATCCGATGCCATCGGCATCTCCGTGCAAATCGGCTAATTGTAAACGCATTTTAAAAAAATGTGTTTACAATAACTGGAAAGGAATGATATGATGAATATCCAGATATTCGGCAGGTCAAAGTGTTTTGACACAAAAAAGGCAGAGCGTTATTTTAAGGAACACGGAATAAAATTTCAGTCGGTTGATATAATGACAAAAGGCCTGAGTGCAGGAGAATTCAGGAGCGTTTCACAGGCAGTGGGCGGAACGGACAGGCTTATTGATGAGAACCACAGGGACTACTGTGAAATAAAATATCTTCTTGACGATGCAAAGCCGGACAAGCTTGCAGAGTGTCCTAAGCTTTACAGAACACCTATAGTAAGAAACGGAAAGCTTGCTACGGTAGGTTACTGTCCTGAAGTATGGAACGAATGGATAAAGTCTGAAAGGAAGTGACCGGTATGCTTAATGATAAAAGACTTCTGAAGTGTGCGGATATGGTAAGCGGCAGGGGTGTGGTATGCGACGTCGGTACTGACCATGCAAACCTTCCCGTATATCTGATACAGCATGACCTGTGTCCGTATGCTATTGCCTCGGATATTGCAGACGGTCCTCTCGAAGCGGCAAATGCAACTGTAAACAGGGCAGGACTTTCGGCACTTATTAATATAATAAAGTCGGACGGATTAAAGGATGTTCCCTCAGACGGCATAACGGACGTAATCATTGCCGGTATGGGTGCTGAGACAATCAGCTCAATAATCGAAGCAGCCCCGTGGCTTCATAACGGAATCAATCTTATCCTTCAGCCTATGACAAAGATTCCGTATATGAGAAAATGGCTTTATGCAAACGGATATGAGATTATCAGAGAGGAAGCCGTTTCGGATGAAAACTATATATATACGGTTATGAACGTAAGATTCAGCGGATACAGAATGAAGGTGTGCGATACCTTTGCTGATCTTGGCATGTTTGACTTCAGCGAATACAACTCAGTCAGGTACGCTGAGCGTCAGCTTAAGAGACTTGAGTCGGTTTCAGAGGGTATCAGGAAGTCAGCAAGATCGGTTGACACCTCCGCAGTTGATGAGGAGTGCAGGATTATCTCAGCAGTAGCCACCGGAACGCACCGGGTTACTGTCGGAATGATATATGATGAAATAAACAGAGTTGCACCTTTCAGCACGCAGGACAGCTGGGACAACTCAGGGCTTCTTGTCGGTGACAGGGAAATGCCTGTAACCGGTATACTCACAGCACTGGATATTACCCACGATGTTATCGGTGAGGCGGTTTCAAAAAATGCTAATCTTATAGTATCGCATCATCCTGTAATATTCAGTCCGCTTAAAAAGCTTTCATCAGCGGACCCGGCAGTACGCCTTGTAGCCAACGGTATTTCAGCTATATGCGTACACACTCCGCTTGACAAGGCAGAGCACGGTATAAACGACATAATTGCGGATATGATGGAACGCACGTTCAGCACGACAGGAAGCAGAACACCGATTATTCCTGAAGGAGAGTCATCATCAGCAGGCGACGGACGTATTATTGAACTTACTGGTCCGGATATCTCAGCGCGTGAATTTGCATCACGTCTTCAGAAGATGTTCGGCGGATGTCCGGTCAGATTTGCTCCGGGCATGAGAAGAATAAGAAAGGCAGCCATATGCTCAGGCAGCGGCGGCTCACTTCTTTCATATGTAAAAAAACATAACTGTGACGCATACATAACAGGTGATGTCAAGCATGATGTATGGCTTGATGCTGTCAGCAGCGGAATATCACTGTTTGACTGCGGACACTATTATACAGAGCGTATCAGTGCTGAATATCTTGCAAAGCTTCTTAGAACAGTTTCATACGGACTCAGATCCGAGCAGGCGGTTTCATCATCTGACGCAGTACAGTATATTTTCTGACAAGGAGACACAAATGGCATTAGACGGCGCATTCCTTCATCTTGTAAAAAACGAAATGGACTTTCTTGTCGGCGCCAGAGTCGACAGGATTTATCAGCCATCAAGGGACCAGCTTATAATAGGACTCAGGTACAGGGGCGGCAGCAGCAGAATTCTGTTCAGCGCAGCCGCTGACAGTGCCCGGGTACATATAACTGAAGCAGATATAGACAACCCGGCAGTTCCGCCGATGTTCTGCATGCTTATGAGAAAGCATCTGGGAGGAGCAAAGCTTCTTGAGATAAGGCAGGACGGTTTTGAACGTATTCTCAGCTTTGAGTTTGAGTGCATGAATGAGCTCGGTGACCTGGTACATCTTACACTGGTCAGTGAAATAATGGGCAAATACTCAAACGTGATTCTCGTCGGTGATGACGGACTGATAATTGACAGTATAAAACGTGTTGATGCGGGAATGTCCCGTGCCCGTCTTGTTCTTCCTAAAATGAAATACGAGCTTCCTCCGAGGGATGAAAACCGTCTTATGTTCACAGTGGCCTCAGAGGAGCAGATACGGGCTGCACTTTCAGAATATAAAACAGGGGATACTGCAAAGGCTCTTGTAAAAATATTTGAAGGTATTTCACCAGTTATAGCAAGGGAGTGGGTTTTCTTTGCGACACGCGGCGGTGACTCTGATGTATCGTCGCTTGATGAAAATACAATGGGAAGGCTTATTTTCAGGATAAAGCAGACGGCTGAGCAGTTCAGAAACAGTGAGCTGCAGTATACTGTGCTAAGAACAAAGGATAATCTTCCTAAGGACTTCTGCTTTATCAGTATCCGGCAGTACGGTACGCTTCTTGTAAGCCAGCAGAAGGAGAGCGCATGTGAAACTCTCGATTACTTCTATGCGGCAAGGGATACCGAATCGAGAATAAAGCAGCGCGCAAATGACCTTTTCAGGCTGCTTATGAGTCTTACTGAACGTATATCAAAGAGAATACAGAACCAGCAGGCAGAGCTTGCCGAGTCCGCAAAAAAAGACGAATACAAGCTTATGGGTGATCTGCTGTCAGCTAATATATGGAGAATTCAGAAGGGTGATACCAGTATTTCACTGGAGAACTTTTATGATGAGAGCTGTCCTGCTGTTGAGGTAAAGCTTGACGCAAGACTCAGCCCTTCGCAGAACGTCCAGAAGTACTACCAGAGCTACAAGAAGCTTGTTACTGCGGAAAAAATTCTTGCTGAGCAGATCAGCAGAAGCAGTGAGGAGCTTGTGTATATAGAGAGTGTATTTGATTCACTTACCAGAGCCTCAACTGACCTTGATATTATTGAACTCAGGACTGAGCTTGCCGGGGAGGGATATATAAGAGCGGCAAAGATGAAGGGAAAGGCTCTGAAAGAGCAGCCGCCGCTTAAGTTCAGAACAAGTGACGGATTTTCCGTTTTTGTCGGAAGAAACAACCGGCAGAATGACAGGCTTACTCTTAAAACGGCAGGAAAGAGTGATATCTGGTTCCACACTCATGATATTACAGGTTCACATGTCATTCTGTTCACGGATGGTGCTGAACCTTCTGACACAGCAGTTATGGAGGCGGCAATGCTTGCAGCCTACCACAGCAGGGGAAGAAACTCCTCACAGGTGCCGGTTGACTATACGGAGGCAAGATATGTCAAGAAGCCTAACGGTGCGAAGCCGGGCATGGTTATTTTTACAAACAATTCAACGGTGTACGTAAAACCGGATGAAGATAAAGTAAACAGCTTGAAGGAAAGGTAATCAGGATGAGAGAAAAGATTAACTCAGTTATAGATAAAAACTTTGATACGATGCTTGAAAAGCTCAGGGAGATAATTGCAGTTCCAAGTGTTTCAGTGCCGGGAACTGCGGATATGCCGTACGGTCCTGAGTGTGCAAAAGTACTCAGGATGTTTCTTGATATGGCAGAGGATGAGGGCTTCTACATCAATAACTTTGAAAACTATGCGGGAACAATAGGATACAATGAAAAGCCGGTTAAGCTTGGTGTGCTCTGTCATCTTGATGTTGTTCCGGTAACAGAGTCAGACTGGACCTTCAGTCCCTTCGGCGGTGAAATAAAGGACGGACGTATCTACGGACGCGGAGCAGTTGATGACAAGGGCCCGGCGATGGCTGTTCTGTTCGCTATGAAGGCACTTAAGGAGGCCGGAGCTGACCTTACACACAATGTACGGTTTATAGTAGGCTGCGACGAGGAAAACGGCTCCACTGACATGGAATACTATCTGAGCCGTGAGAAGATGCCGCCGCTTGTGTTTACTCCTGACGGTGACTATCCGGTTATCAACATTGAGAAGGGTATGCTCAGACTCCGCATAAGGAAGAACGCAGCCTTTGCTCATATTATGAAGATTCACGGAGGAACTGTTCCGAATGCTGTTCCTTCTGATGCGTATGCTGTTGTTACAGGTATTTCGGATTTTCCTGAGAGTGAAGGTATAACCGTAACAGAGCAGGACGGTGCTTTTCTTGTTGCGTACAAGGGCAGGGCAGCCCATGCCTCAACTCCTGCTGACGGTGTAAATGCAGTTACAGGACTTGTGAGCTATCTGTGCACACTTGGACTTGATGAGCAGGAAAAGAAAACATTTGAAAATATCAGGACATCATTTGTCCACGGTGACTTCAGCGGTACAGGCTGCGGAATCAGAATGAGTGATGAAAAGTCAGGCGCACTTACCCAGGTACTCAGTATAGCTGACTACGACGGGGAGACACTTGAGTTCAGGATTGACGTGAGGTATCCTCTCTGCGGTGACAGGGACAGTATTATTTCAGAGATTGAAAAAACTGTTTCACCGGCCGGATTTGAGCTGATAACTGACATAGCAAGTCTTCCGCACTGCGTTGACGAGGACAGTGAATTTATAAAAACACTCCTGAGCGTCTATGAAAAGGAAACCGGACTTGAGGGATACTGCAAGGCTATAGGCGGTGGTACCTATGTTCATGATATAGAAGGCGGTGTTGCCTTCGGAGCAGAATTCCCGGGTGAGGAGAACAACATGCACGGAAACGATGAGTCGATTTCACTCGAAAGCCTCAGACTCAATACTAAAATCATAGCAAACGCGATTTACGAAATCTGCAGATAATTAGGTAAAGGAATCCATATATATGTATACACTTATAAAAAAGAACGGAAAAGCCCGCCGCGGACAGTTTGAGACTGTACACGGAACTTTTCAGACACCATGCTTTATGAATGTGGGAACATCAGCAGCAATCAAGGGCGGTATCTCATCTGTTGACCTGAAAAATGAACTGAAGTGTCAGGTTGAGCTCTGCAATACCTATCATCTTCATGTACGTCCTGGTGATCAGATTATAAAGCAGATGGGCGGACTTCACAAATTTATGAACTGGGACAGACCGATACTGACTGACAGCGGCGGATTTCAGGTTTTCTCACTTGCCAAGCTCAGAAAAATCAAGGAAGAGGGCGTTTACTTCAATTCACATGTAGACGGCAGAAAGATTTTTATGGGACCTGAGGAGAGTATGCAGATTCAGTCAAACCTCGGCTCTACTATTGCCATGGCTTTTGACGAATGTGTTGAAAACCCGGCAACCCACGAGTATTCCGAGCAGTCCTGCGACAGAACTACAAGATGGCTTAAGCGATGCAAGGCTGAGATGGACAGGCTAAACAGCCTTCCGGATACAGTAAATCCGAAACAGATGCTTTTCGGTATCAACCAGGGCTGTACATTTGCTGACCTGCGTGTAAAGCATATGAAGGAAATAGCTGAGCTTGATCTTGACGGCTACGCTATCGGCGGACTTGCGGTAGGAGAGAGCACAGAGGATATGTACAGGATTATCGATGCGGTTGAGCCTCATATGCCGGTGAACAAGCCGCGTTATCTTATGGGTGTCGGTACTCCTTCAAATATAATCGAAGCTGTTGCAAGGGGAGTTGATATGTTCGACTGCGTAATGCCGAGCCGAAACGCGCGTCATGCAACTGTATTTACCTGGAGCGGAATAATGCATATCACAAACAAGGTGTATGAAACTGATCCGCGTCCTATAGATGAACAGTGCGACTGTCCGGCATGCAGAAACTTCTCAAGAGCGTATATACGCCATCTGTTCAAGTCACAGGAACAGCTCGGCGGAAGACTTGCAGTTATGCATAACCTTTACTTCTACAATACTCTTGCAGAAAAAATCCGCGAGGCTATCGACAATGATGAGTTTGATGCCTTCAGGGCAAAGTATTCTGAACTGCTTGCAAAAAGAATATAGCATAGCAGCACAGAGCTTTGAACAGCACAGAGCTCTGAATAAAAAATCCTGATAATCCTGATTTTCAGAAGCGGGGATAGAAGGGAGTGCCAGGAAACTCTCTAAAAAATAAACAGCGCAGCAAAACGTGAATTTTGCTGCGCTGTTATTTTTTATTTAATTTCTTTAAGAACGATGCGTGCAATATCGTCTGCTGTATCAGCGATATAGTCAGCACCTGCTTCTGTGAGTTCCTCTCTTGTGCGGAAGCCCCATGTGCATCCCACTGAGCTTATCCCTGCGTTCTGTGCAGTCATTATGTCAACATCCGAATCTCCTGCAAGGATAACTTCATTTTTACTGAGTCCGAGTTCTCCGAGAATATCGTAAATAATATCCGGAGCAGGCTTTGTTTCGCGGTTTTCACGTTTTCCGTAAACCACTCTGAAAACACCGTCGCCAAAGATTCCTTTTACCAGGGCAGATGTGAAGCTGTCAGGCTTGTTTGAGGCAACTGCCAGCATGATTCCGCTTTCTGAAAGCTTGTTTACAAGTTCTCTTATTCCTTCATACGGAGCGGTTTTGTCCGCGCAGTGTATGTCATAGTATTCAGAAAAGTATCTGTGGAGAACATCCGTTTCAGACGGGTCCCCGGTAAAACCGGCAAGAGCTCTCTGACAGAGCTTAACTGCGCCGTTTCCGACGAACTTCCGGAACTTTTCAACCGGATGGGCACTGTAGCCCATTTTTTCAAGGCCGTAGTTTACAGCATCTGCAAGGTCCTCGAGTGAGTCAATCAGCGTGCCGTCAAGGTCAAAAATTACTGCTTTGTACATTGAAGCGGCTCCTTTATCAGTATTCTTCTTCCGGAGGAAGTTCACCGACATTTGCTTTGAGATTACCCTTGAGGTAAGGCTTGATTTCGCGGAGCACTCTTACTGAAGGGGAGAAGAGAAGGCGGCATTTGCCGTATGTGCCGTGTTCAAAGTCAGCATAGAAGGTCTTGTATTCATCAGATGACTCGCCCACTGCCCATATGAGAGTTGTGTCGTCCTCTTCCGTAAGCTCTGAGCTGTACTCGCCGAAGTCAGTGAAGTTGTTTACATTTACAGTGAGCATTTTCTTTCTTCTCTTTTTTGCAAGAATCTTGTCGATGTCAAATTCACCGTTTACTATAAGGTATTCGTATTCCACATCATAGTTTGTGCCAAGATAAAGTCCGCCGTAAAAAGCGCCGACGCCGAGGATTGAACCGATAAGCGTAACGTGAAGTGCCATTCCGATTATAACTATGACAAGAGCTGCTGCAACTCCGCCCATAAGGCAGAGAGCTCTCATCCTGCTGTCAGAGCCGTTGTCGGACTTTTTAACTATCTGTTCTGCGTATGAATCCATATTTTTTCTCCTTTTAAATAATAATCATCGCGTCTCCGAAGCTGAAGAAGCGGTATTTTTCCTCAACAGCAGTTCTGTACGCCTCCATTGTTCTGTCATATCCGTAAAATGCTGAAACGAGCATGATAAGTGTGCTTTCAGGAAGGTGGAAGTTGGTTACAAGTCCGTCAAGAACCTTAAACTCATATCCCGGATAAATAAATATGTCCGTGTATCCGTCAGCTTCCTTTATCTCACCGCCGTTGAATGTGGCAACGCTTTCAACTGTACGGCACGAGGTGGTTCCGACTGAAATGACTCTGCCGCCCTCTGCCTTTGTTCTGTTGATAAGCTCTGCTGTTTCTGCAGGGAGGTGGTAGTGTTCGGAGTGCATTTTGTGTTCAAGTACATTGTCAACCTTTACCGGTCTGAATGTTCCGAGTCCGACGTGAAGTGTCACATATCCGATATTTACTCCCATTGCCTTTATTTCCTCAAGCATTTCCGGAGTAAAATGAAGTCCTGCTGTAGGTGCCGCCGCCGAGCCGAGTTCTCTCGAATATACTGTCTGGTAGCGTTCCCTGTCCTCAAGCTTTGCTGTGATATACGGAGGAAGCGGCATCTGTCCAACTTCGTCAAGTGCGTTAAAAATATTTCCTTCGCACTCAAACTCAACTATACGGTTTCCGTCTTCCTTTACCTCAAGAACCTTTGCTCTGAGTCTGCCTCCGCCGAATGTAAATTCTGCGCCTTCCCTTGCTTTTTTGCCGGGACGGCAGATAATCTCCCATACCTTGTCACCTTTCTGTTCAAGAAGAAGAAACTCAATGGCCGAACCTGTTCCTGCTTTCTCGCCGTAAAGTCTTGCGGGGAGAACTCTTGAATCGTTCAGTATGAGAAGGTCACCCTTTTTCAGATAATCCTTAAGGTCATAAAAGTGTCTGTGCTCTATGGTTCCGTTCTCTCTGGAGATGGCCATCAGACGTGAACTGTTTCTTGGTTCAGCCGGTGTCTGGGCTATGAGCTCCTCAGGGAGATCGTAGTAAAAGTCAGATGTGCTCATGTTCTGCATTTTTATGCACGGTCCTTTCTTTATTTGTCCTGCGGGAAAATACAGCTTCCGCACAAGGTCATACAATTATATTATATCATTTTTCCGGACTGTAATCAACAGAAAAGAAAAATAAAAAACGCTATTGAAATACTCATTTGTTTTTGCTATAATATATAGAATGAAATTGGAATTTCAGAGGGGGAATACAAAATGAAATACACAATGGAAGACGTAGGACAGAAACTTACAGAACTTACAGACGTTATTTATCTTACACATTCTGATTCAGACACATATGAGGCAATGAAGGACGATGAGGTTTTCAGAGGACTTTTCGGCAGCAGCGGGTCATATCAGACTATGATGAATACGTTTATGGAAAATACTATCGGTAAAATAGTTGCCGACAGTGAGCAGTACAGTGTTTTCTTCAGAGATGCAGGCAGATTCAGAGGACGTTTTTCAAAGAAGACAAGAATGCGCATCGGTGAAAAAGAAGCCATCATAAATATGACAAACCTTCCTCTTGATGAGAATACAAACATTATTCTCATCAACTACGTTGATGAGGAGGCCTATATTGCCGAGACTCATTCTGATGAAAAGGTAAATATGATAAAGAGCGCATATCTCTTCTCGATGTGCATTGATATTATAGGTGACACCTGTTCAAATATGGACATGTCTGAAGTGGACGACAATCCTGTAAATGCACTTGATATTACATATACACAGTGGAGAGAAACCATTGTAAATATGATCTGGCCTGATGACCAGCCTGCGTTCAGGGAATTTACAGATCCGGAAAATCTGAAAAAGAATCTTGACTATCACCGTTCAAGGTCAATTGACTGTCAGATGATAAATCTCGAAGGTCAGTTTATATGGGTTAAACTTATATTCAACAGGATAGAGACCGGTGATGACAGCGAATTCCGCGTGGTATTCGTTGTTGAGGATATTCATGAGAGTCATAACAGACTTGTAAGTGACCTGAAAAAATATGAGGACATGGCAATGAAGGATTCACTTACAGGAGTTTACAATCACGGCAGGATAGAGGCTGAACTCACTGAATGTCTTGAAAAATCAGCTTCTGACGGAAGTCCTGTTTCACTGATTATGCTTGACATAGACCATTTCAAGAATGTAAATGACACGTACGGTCATGCGGTAGGAGACTATGTACTCAGGACGTTTGCAGGAATGGCAAGAAAGTTCTTTGTTCCGCGCGGCGGCGTTATCGGAAGATGGGGCGGCGAGGAATTTCTGTGCGTGCTCAGCGGTGTAACGGCCGAAAAGGCCTGTGAGCTTTCCGAAGAGTTCAGAAAGCTTACGGAAAATACTGTGTTTGAAAACGCTGGGCGTATTACAAGCAGCTTCGGCGTTATTCAGACAGCTGAAAATGAAACGGCAGCCGATGCCTTCCTGAGAATCGACAGCGCTCTCTATGAAGCCAAGGAATCAGGAAGAAACAGAGTGGTAAGAGGCTGAGAAAAAAACTATTGACATAATCCCTTTAAAGTGATATCATAGATAAAAGATAGAGGTGCAGCAGAGATGAGTAGCATCTGTGAGGAAAACCATTCCGTTATCAGCAGGTGTGAAAGGTGATACTGCCGAAGAGGATGTCCCGGTAAGACATTTCTCTGGGTACATGTCCAACAGGCATGTAACTGTCATCATTCAGTGTGATGGAGAGCTATCGGTACAGTGATATTGTCTGTATATCTGCGTACCAGAATTTCTTTTATTATATTGACTGATGGCCGGCCCCGGAATTATATTTTTCCGTGTCCGGTTTTTTATTTGAAAATCCTTATTTATTATCCGGAGGTTAAAAACATGAAAAATTACAAAGTAGGTATCATAGGCGCAACAGGTATGGTAGGCCAGCGTTTCGCAACATTACTCGATGGTCACCCATGGTTCACAGTAACTGTACTTGCAGCTTCACCACGTTCAAAGGGCAAGACATATGAAGAAGCAGCAGGCAGCAGATGGGCTATGACAACACCAATGCCTGAATCAATGAAGAACATGATTCTTATGGATGCCACAGCTGATATCGAAGAAATTGCTTCACAGGTTGACTTCGTATTCTGTGCAGTTGATATGAAGAAGGACGAGATCAAGGCTCTTGAAGAAGCTTATGCAAAGGCAGAATGCCCTGTTGTTTCAAATAACTCAGCACACAGATTTACAGACGATGTTCCTATGGTTGTACCGGAAATCAACCCTGACCATATCGAAATCATCAAGGCTCAGAGAGAAAGACTCGGCACAAAGAAGGGCTTTATCGCAGTTAAGTCAAACTGCTCAATCCAGAGCTACGTACCTGCTCTTCACCCGCTCAGAAAGTTCGGTATAAAGAACGTTCTCGCATGTACATACCAGGCAATCTCAGGCGCAGGCAAGACATTTGAAACATGGCCTGAAATGGTGGACAACCTTATTCCGTTCATCGGCGGCGAAGAAGAAAAGTCAGAGCAGGAACCACTCAAGGTTTGGGGTACAATCGAAGGAAATAAGATTGTAAAGGCTCAGTCTCCTGCAATCACAACACAGTGCCTCCGTGTTCCTGTATCAAACGGTCACACAGCTGCTGTTTTCGTATCATTTGAAAAGAAGCCTTCAAAGGAAGAAATCCTCCAGTGCTGGAAGGAATTTGCCGGTGTTCCTCAGGAACTCGAACTTCCTCACGCTCCAAAGCAGTTCCTCAACTACTTTGAAGAGGACAACCGTCCGCAGGCTAAGCTTGACAGAGATCTTGAAGGCGGTATGGCAGTTTCAATCGGTCGTCTCAGAGAAGACACACAGTATGACTACAAGTTTGTATGCCTTTCACACAACACATTAAGAGGCGCAGCAGGCGGTGCTGTTCTTCTTGCTGAATTACTTGCTGCAAAGGGATACTTTGACTAATATGTTTCAAGGAGAGATATTATGAAGAATACAATATTTACCGGCGCTGGTGTTGCTATAGTAACACCAATGAACGAAGACGGTTCAATAAATTTTGAAGAATTCGGAAGACTCATTGATTTCCAGATTGAAAACAGCACAGATGCTATCATCGTATGCGGTACAACCGGTGAATCTTCAACAATGACAGACGAGGAACACCTCGAGTGCATCAGATTCTGCGTTGAGAGAACTGCAAAGAGAGTTCCTGTTATCGCAGGTACAGGAAGCAACGATACAAAGTACGCTATCGAACTTTCACAGAAGGCAGAGGAGCTTGGTGCTGACGGACTTCTCATTGTTACACCTTACTACAACAAGTCTTCACAGAGAGGTCTTGTTGCTCACTTCACAGCTATCGCTGATGCAGTTAATATTCCGATTATTCTTTACAATGTTCCTGGCAGAACAGGTGTTAATATTGCAATTGACACATACAAGAAGCTTGGCCAGCACAGGAATATCGTTGCTGTTAAGGAAGCAAGCGGCAATATCAGTTATGCAGCTCAGCTTATCGCTGAATGCGGTGATATCCTTGATGTTTACAGCGGCAACGACGATCAGATAGTTCCTCTTATGGCACTCGGCGGAAAGGGCGTTATCTCAGTTCTTTCAAACGTTATGCCTAAGGAAGCTCACATGATCGCCCAGTACTGCCTTGACAACAACTGTGCAGAGGCTGCTAAGCTCCAGGCTAAGTTACTTAACTTTATCAATACACTCTTTATCGAAGTAAACCCTATCCCTGTAAAGGAAGCTATGAACATCATGGGCTGGAAGTGCGGTATCGGACGTATGCCTCTCTATCCTATGGCTGAAGAAAATGCTGCAAAGCTTAAGGCTTCAATGCAGGCAATCGGTCTTGTAAAGTAATTTTCCCGAAAGGAATTAATGCCATGACAGATATTATTATCAGCGGCGCAAACGGCCGTATGGGAAAGATGATATATGAGTGCGTAAAGGACAGAGAGGACTGCAGAGTAGTCGGCGGTATCGATCTTATAACAGAGAGCTATGCTGATTTTCCTGTTGTATCAAAGCCTTCAGAACTTACAGTTAAGGCTGACGTTATTATAGACTTCTCCAATCCTGCTCTTCTTGACGGACTTCTTGAGTACAGCATGAGTACAGGCACACCTGTTGTTTATGCCACTACAGGATATACAGTGGAACAGATAGCAAAGATTAAGAAGGCTTCAGAGAGTGTTCCGGTATTTTTCTCATGGAACATGTCAATGGGTATCAACCTTCTCGTTGAACTTTCAAAGAAGGCAGCTTCATTCCTTGGTGAACAGTTTGACATCGAAATTGTTGAAAAGCACCACAACCAGAAGCTTGACGCACCGAGCGGAACTGCACTTATGCTTGCCAACGGTATCAATGAAACATTTGACAACGGCAAGGAATATGTGTATGACAGACACTCTGTACGTAAGAAGCGTGAGAAGAAGGAAATCGGTATTCACGCAGTAAGAGGCGGCACAATAGTAGGTGAGCATGAGATTATCTTCGCAGGAAGCGATGAAGTTATCACACTTTCACACAGTGCAGCTTCAAGACGCGTGTTTGCAGTTGGTTCTGTAAATGCGGCTGTATTTATCAAGGGCAAGGGTCCTGGTATGTACGATATGTCAGATGTTCTTAAGGAAATCTGAGGAACGCTGATTAAACCGAAGATCCGGCTGCACCGGATTAACGGGAGTCTGGATTAAGGGATTCGCCCCTTTCCACCGCACTGATTATATTTATGAAATAATAAACCAAAACCGGAGTCAGCATTCTGATTCCGGTTTGTTTTTATGCGTTATTTTATATTTTAACAAATAAATTATGAAAAAGGGTTGAAAAACTATTAATTATGATGTATAATTAACCCATAGGGGTATCTGTAAGCGGCTCTGTATTCGTCAGAAGCGGCGCAGATCATGATTATGCAAAGGGGTTAATTGTTATGATGAAAACAAAAAGGCGGAGGCATCTCCGTGGTTTCACGCTTGTTGAAGTTCTTATTGTACTCGTAATACTCGCGATACTTGCTGCTGCTACGCTGACGGCGCTGACAGGGTATATAGACAAGTCAAAGGAGCAGATGGCGATAACGGAGGCAAGACGGTGGTATATTGCAGCTCAGGCTGCGGTAGCTGAAACCTACGGCGAGACAACGACTCTTGCCCAGAACGGTTCGCTAAGCCTCGAAGTGGAGGATTATGATGACGGAAATGTTTCCTTCGGAGGCATTCCGATGTCGGACGGCGTTGTTACCAGTGATTTGCTTTACAGGATTCAGCGTGACGGCCCGGATAAGAAGTACGCTACTCAGGCTGAGATGATTGCATACAAGACACTACAGTATGTCGACAGCCTTAATACTGACAAAAACAAGAATGATTACAAGTTCAGTACAACGGCAGCTACATACTCAAACTACGGAACCAAACCGGATGATTATTTCAGCGTTGCCGTGACGGACGATGTACTTGTTCAGATTTTCTACAGCCCTAAGGGAAAGATTGAAAATATTGAATTTGCAAAGAGGGGATATTCAAAGGTTATCGTATTTAAGAAGGCCGGATATGAGTTTGCGGATAAAACATCGTATGCTTCATGGGACGGCAGTATTAAGTAAATAAAACCGGGCAGATATGTCCGGATAATGCGGAACAGCACACCGAAGCTGCAGTATCTTTACTGAGCTCGGGTGTGCTGCTTTTTTGTACATATATTTGGTGCCATCCTTCAGGGGAATACAGGATTTGCAACGTGTCAGCATATAGAAGTGCAAATTCTGCCCTTTATTCTGAAAAAGTGCAAAAAATAATTCGGTTATGCCTCTTTAAAGTGGAAGCGTTGGGCAAAATAAACAGTTAATCGGTCTTTTTATGTGAAAATGCTAAAAACACGAAAATAATTGATTATTTTTTTATATAAACTATTGACATTGAACGATAGAGGTGATATAATAAGACCATGAGATAAGGGATTACAAATCTCAAAGTAAATATTAATTTTTTATTTTCAGAAAGGTGGATTTTTATGAAAAACTTAATGGGTAGAGTCAGCATGAAGATGAGAGAGAACAAGCGTAACGGACGCAAGGCTCTCAAGGGTTTTACACTCGTTGAAATCATCGTTGTACTCGTAATTTTAGCAATTCTCGCAGCTGCAATGATTCCTGCACTTACTGGATATATTGATAAGGCTAAAGCTAAAACAGCAATTGCTGAAGCAAGAAATGTTGCGACAGCAGCTCAGACTCTTGCAAGTGAGAGCTATGCTTTAAAGGGCGTAACTGGTACAGGAACAAGTAAGACTTTGGCAGTGCCACCAACTAATGCTGATATTATTAATCTTGCAGATGTAGGCGGCTCGATTAGTGGAACTGTATCATACACTGGCAACGGTAAAGTTCTTTCATTCACATATGTTGCTCAGAATGGAGAAACAGTAACATATGATTCATCGAGAACTGTTCCGTTTATGGCTTCAAGCGAATCAAGCGCTTCATAATACTTAGTATAATTGTTAATTAAAAGCATTCAGCACTTAATATGAGTGCTGAATGCTTAAATTGTTTTTACGGGATGTTACATTAATATTCTAAATATGGGAAAATGATAAAAACGGGGATGAGGAAATATGGCAGTTTATCAGTACGTAGCCTCAAATATGGGAGGCAAAATATCCAAGGGGCAGGTTACCACAGGCTCTCCGGAACAGCTGCGCGAGGTACTGATGCAGCAGAAGCTTTTTCTGATAAGCTATGAGGAAAAGGCAAACGTTACTTACGGACGAAAACTCAAGGCAAACGAGCTCTCTGAGCTGTGCCGTGAACTTGGTTCACTTATAGGCTCAGGTGTTTCAGTGGTTCGTTCCTTTACAATAATAAGCAACAGAGATATAGAACCAAAGCTTAAGAAAGCGTATACAAATATAACCACGCAGATCAAGCGAGGAGTTCCGCTTTCGGATGCCATGGAGATGCAGGGTCGAATGTTCCCGGAGATGCAGGTCAATATGATAAGGGCCGGTGAGGAAAGCGGACGAATTGACCAGACCTTTGACAAGATGGCAGTACACTATGAGAAGGAATACAGGATGACCTCGGCGGTAAAAAGTGCCATGACCTATCCGATAATTCTCCTTGTACTTATAGTCTGCGTTATGCTGGGACTTTTTACTTTCGTGCTTCCTACA
>JAZUIH010000081.1:0-11813 GCA_045642145.1 Oscillospiraceae bacterium
TTGCCGGACGTATAGGCGGTGACGAGTTTATGCTTGTTGTTGACGATATTGGTGATGAGACTGACCTGAGAAGCATACTCAGGGCTGTCCGTTCAAATATCGCAGTGAAGTGCGCTGAAAAGGCAGAGGGACTGACAGTTACATGTTCCATGGGAACTGCGGTTTATCCTGCGGATGCCGGCGATTACCAGCAGCTTTTCAGAACTGCTGACAGGGCGCTGTACATCGCCAAGGAAAAGGGCAGAGACAGATATGTTATATATAACCGCGAAAAGCACGGTGAGGTTGAGGCGGCGGATACCACTGCAATAGTAACCTCACTTGATACAGCTGACAGAGCTGAGATAACGGCTGAGCTCATATCGGGTATTGCCTCAGGCAGGATTACTGCTGCGGATGCTCTGAAGACACTTGTT
This sequence comes from Oscillospiraceae bacterium, assembly GCA_045642145.1. Lineage (GTDB taxonomy): Bacteria > Bacillota > Clostridia > Oscillospirales > Ruminococcaceae > HUN007. The sequence continues at coordinate 417 of JAZUIH010000081.1, forward strand.
CCGGTGCTGGAGCTCGACCGTGCAAGAGTATATGCCGGTGACGGACTGAAGCTCTGCTGCTCATATCCGGACACGGACTCTGAATGCAGCGCAGAGTATATACTCCGTGACGGATATACGGAAAACTTCAGAGAAAAAAATATTTTTGTAATAGACAACACGGATATTCTTGAAGGCAGAAATGCCGAAGCCTTTACTGTTCAGAAAAATGAAGGAATCAAGGCCTCTGTGCAGTATATCAGCCGCTGCGGTGATTCAGTAAACGGCATGATTTCATATGAGCTGACCGGCAGATTCAAAAAATGGTCCCAGTCAGACGTAAGTCTTATGAATATTATCGGTAAGATTATTCTTGAAAAATATACTTTCTGATACACTGTGAACAGACTGTATCAGCCCCGGGTACAGTAAACGCAAAAACTGCGTTTGCAATATATCATCTGAGAAACGGAGAGGAAATTATTATGGCTAAAGTATCCTGGAAACCGGGTACTCTTCTGGCACCGCTTCCGGCAGTTCTTGTATCATGCGGAACCATGGAAAAGGCAAATGTGTTTACAGTTGCATGGACCGGTATTATCAATACCCATCCTGCAATGACCTATATATCAGTAAGACCGTCCAGACATTCATACAATATAATAAAGGAAAGCGGAGAGTTTGTAATTAATCTTACGACAACTGCTATGGTACACTCGGTTGATTTCTGCGGTGTCAGGTCCGGGAGCAAAGTTGACAAGCTGAGTGTCTGCAGCCTTCATAAGGAGGAAGCTTCAAAGATATCAGCACCGCTTATCTCCGAGAGCCCTCTCAGTCTTGAGTGCCGTGTCACTGAGATAAAGCATCTTGGTACCCACGACATGTTCATAGCTGAGATAGTTGCGGTTGATATAGAGGAGCGTTTCATTGATTCGAAGGGAAAGCTCAATCTTCAGCAGGCAGGCCTTCTTTCGTATTCACACGGTGAATACTTTGCAACGGGAAGAAAACTCGGTGAGTTCGGATATTCTGTAAGAAAAAAATCAAGAAAAAACAGCAGCAAAGGGAAGTGATTACTTTCCCTTTGCTGCTTTCTTTCTGTATTCAGACGGGGTAAGACCCGTTATTTTTTTGAACTGACGCATGAAGTGTACGTCACTTTCATAACCGCATGCGGATGCAACTGCTGATACCGTATCAGATGTTGTTTCAAGAAGGGAACGGGCCAGATTGATTTTGCATTCAATAACGTCGCCTATACACGTAATCCCGAATGTCTGACGGTACAGAAGCTGAAAATAGGAACGGCTGAGATTTACCTGCCGGCATATCGAGTCAACCGTCCATTTTTCTCCGGGCCTGCTATGGATGCTGCGTCTTATTTCCGCAAGCTTTTCGTAGTAAGGCATATTTCCGGGTACTGCCTCTGTTTTAATCTCATTGCCGAGTACTGTAAACAGTGAGGAAATATACTGGTCAAGCAGCTCACGCTTGTGATTGCCGAGACTGTAATATTCATTCAGAATAATATTAAGGATGGAGTCGGTGATACTGCTTGAGGAAAGCTGATAAAGGGTGTTGGTATTCAGCTTTCCGGTAACAGTATTCTCTGAGCGTACATCATTTTTCAGAGTAATGCGGTCATAGACAAGAACCTCTCCGGTGGCGTAAACCGTATATGATGTGTTTTCACCGATCAGAATAAATGAGCTTCGGTATCTGCCTGTAAAGCTTCCGTTAATACAGAACACGGCAGGGGACTTCAGTATATAGAGTACATATGTGTTTTCACCGGTAACCAGTGACGGACGGTAGAATTCATCCTGATGGCAGTTGAAGCTTATATCTGTAACAGTCAATGCGGTTATCCCTCCTTCAGTGCTCCTGATGTAATGCTTCCTGTAAAGCTTTTCTGTGAGCAGAAAAATATAATCAGTGACGGAATCACAGAAAACAGTGCGGCAGTAAGTACGTGGTTTATGCGGAAGCCGTTGTCCGCATCCATGGCAAGACGTATAAATACGGATACAGGATAGCGTGAAGGAGTGTTTACATAGAGCAGCGGTCCTGTAAAGTCGTTTGAAGTCCATATGAACTGAAAAACTGCACAGCTTACAAGAGCAGGCTTCAGCAGAGGAGCGGTTATATGAACCAGAATCTGAAGTGACGAGCATCCGTCAATCCGGGCAGCTTCATCGAGCTCACGCGGAATTCCTCTCATAAACTGAACGAGCATGAATACAAAGTATGAGTCGAAGGCAAACGCTGACGGAACAATCAGTGCAGCATACCACGGCGAATCAACCCACCCGAGTCTGCTGTACATGATAAACTGCGGAATCATCATTACCGCGTCCGGAAGAAACATGGCCGAGACCATGAGTGCAAATAATAGTTTTTTCAGAGGAAAGTCAAACCTGCTGAAACCGTAGGCGGTAAGTGCTGAAGAAACAACTGTGAATATTACTTTCGGTACAAGGAAACGATATGTGTTCAGCAGTGCTCTGATGCAGTTTATATTCCCGCCGTAATCACTGAGGAGATTTGCATACCCGTCTGTGACAGGAGATTTTACAGCAAGGGAAAGTCCTGCAGTTATTTCCGCGTTGGTTTTGAAGGTGGCACTTATCATCCACAGGAGAGGATAGAGCATCACAAATCCGGTGGATATGAGAAGCAGATATATGAGTATTTTTTCTGAAGCTTTTTTCATACATCCTCCTGTGAATCACCGGAATAGAACACCCAGTATTTCTGACTTATAAAAATAAACGAACACAGAACAGAAACAAGTATTAAGAAAATCCACGTCAGTGCGCAGGCTGTTCCCATATCCTTTATCTGAAATGCAGTGTTGTAAATAAGAAGTGAAATGGTTGTTGTTGCCCCTCGCGGGCCGCCCTGTGTGATTATAAACGGAGCGTTGAATTCCTGCATGGCGAGTCCTGTCTGTGTCACAAGATTATAGAACAGTGCAGGAGTGAGAAAAGGAACTGTTATGCTGAAGAATCTTCTTGTTCTTCCTGCTCCGTCGATCTCGGCAGCTTCACAGAGTTCCGGCGGAACGGAGCGCAGAGCGGCAAGAAAGATTACCATCACTGATCCGAACTGCCATATTCGCAGAAGAGAAATGACAGACAGAGCTGAGTTTTCTCCTGCAAGCCATTTTACAGGAAAAAATCCTGCAGCGGATATAATAGCGTTTGCTGTGCCGTCATCACGGAAAATAATCTTCCACAGGATAGCCATGGCAACTGAACTTCCGAGAACTGACGGTATATAGAATACAGTTCTGAAAAATGATATTCCCTTTGCACTTCTGTTAAGAAGCAGAGCTGCACACAGACCGGCTGCTGTCCTGAGCGGAACAGTTATAAGTGCATATTTCAGAGTGACTGCAAATGCTTTGTATGTGCTGTGGTCTGACAGGAGCTCTGAGTAATTCATCAGACCCCATTTTTTTATTCCGCCGAAGAGTTTAAGGTCCGAGAAGCTGACGATGAGTGAAAAAACGGACGGGAACAGTCTGAATATGAGAAATCCTGCAAGCCAGAGACTTATGAAGGCGATTCCTTCGTTCCTTCTGCTGCGGAAATATCCGTTTCTGCTTTTTTCGTTTCTCATAGGCTGTTCTCCCGGCCTGAGCCTCTGAGAATTTCGGAGTACGCCATCATAAAAGCACCGGTACCCTTCGGATCGTCTGATACTATTTTTTCAGAGTAATAGTACTCGGCACTTCCGTTTCGTTTTTCGCCCGGACCGAGTCCGGCTGACGAGCAGATATCCGAGAGAACTGTTCCTTCATCAGTCATGATGAATTTATCCCTCAGGATGCTTTCGAAAATACGTTCACCCTTTCCGCGGTATTTTTCAAGTCCGGGTATACCGAGCCGGATTCCTTTCATGACTGCATATGCAATCATGAGGGAGCCTGAGGTTTCTGCATAGTTTCCGGATTCATGCATGCGGTCTGTGACCTGACAGAACAGCCCTGTTGTCTCATCCTCGTACCTGAACAGTCCGTCAAGGGCTTCTGACAGAAGCGAGGAGAGATATTCTGACAGCGGTTCATTGTGTTCAGCAGACTCTTCATATGTATCAGCAAGCGCCATGACGTACCATCCGGATGATCTGAGCCAGAAGGACGGGGAGGTGCCTGTGTCTTTATCAGCCCACGGCTGAATACGTGCTGAATCATAGGCGTGATAGTAGAGACGCTTTTCAGGTGAGAACATCAGTTTTCTGACGTTCCGGAACTGTTTTTCTATATCGTGGAAGTCTCCGCATCCCAGTCGGTTTATACACATGGCGCGGAACGGCTGAACCATGTACAGTCCGTCAAGCCATATCTGGTCCGGATAAACGGACTTGTGAATATAGTTTCCTTCAGCGGTGCGCGGATAGTTTTCAAGTCTGCCAAGAAGCCAGACAGCTGCAAGACGGTATTTTTCATTTCCGGTACAGTCATATGCAAAGAAAAGAGACTTGCCGGAATTGAAGCTGTCGGTGCTGTGTTTTCCGGTATCAAAATTAAGTATTACCCCGTCGTCACTGATCAGCGGGTTAAGATAGTGCAGTACAAAGTCACGGTAAACAGCGTCACCTGTGGCTCTGTAAAGGTTAATGCACCCGCTGAGAATACAGCCGTCCTCGTAGTTCCAGTAATCCTTGAAGTTCCTGTATTTTTTCAGATAATTATACGTATACTGCTTTATATCCATATATGACCTCCGGGCTCAGTCTGACAGTACTTCACTGACCGCATCTGCCATTATGACAGCTGCCTCATCAGTGCTGTAGTCACCGTAGCTTAATCCGCTGAAAACATCGTAGTAAACTCCCTCAGGATTAACCCTGAGCTTCGGGTCCTCGAAGTTTATATCAAGAGAATATCCGTTCCAGGACATGACCTTTTCACTGGCCTCAGCCTCTATTCCGTCAAGAAGACCGGAGTCTCCGCAGGCCTTCAGTGCGGAGCGGCTCAGAGGAATGCCACGTTCAACACCCATAAGAGCAGCACCCTCAGGGTCATTCAGTATAAAGTCAAGAAATCTTGCACACTCCTCAGGATACTTTGTCTTTTCCGATATTGCAAAGGCAAGGGATATTTTTGAATAACCGCCTTCATATTCACCCATGTCGTCAAAATAGTCACCTACAACAAATTCGTCGCCGTTTTCAAGAGCCCGGGCATATTTTGATGCGGCTGAATCCCATTCGAAAATGCCTGCATATCTTCCGTTCATCCACTCAGGTGACTTGTCAAAGGTGGCTGCGCCGTCACCGGATATCTCTGCTATTGAAGGAATTACGTGATTCTCCTCAAGTGAGCTTATGAAGGCAAGACCCTCCGCAATCTCTTCGCTGCTGTAGTTGAGCTTTCCGTCGGAAATCCATGGCTTGCCGTATACTGCTCCGAGCCAGTATATCATAAGTATCATTCGGTCATATTCACCGAGAGCAAGCGGGTACCATCCCTCTCCGAGCCTGTCCCTGAAAATTCCGCCTGCTTCAAGCAGTCCGCTCAGAGACTCCGGCGGTTCCAGTCCGGCTTTTCTGAATGTAGTTCTGTTCCAGTAAAAAATACGTCCGGTAACAGAGACAGGAACAGCCTGCAGACTGCCCCCTGACATGCACAGTTCCAGGTCACGGCTGTCATAGTTGGAAAAGTCAAACCAGTCTGACAGGGAGTACATGTCAAGAAACATATTTCCGCCACTGTCATATTCGTTAAGCCAGTTCCAGTTTATCTGTACTATATCGGCCTGAGTTCCCGCATAAAAAGCAGCTGTCATGGAATCCTCCCATCCGTCCCATGCACCGAACTGCACGTCTATATCAATGTCGCTGTTCTTTTTCTCGAAGGCCTTTACAGCTTCCATTGTAGCTTCATGGCGCGACTGTCCGCCCCACCAGGAAACCGTTATCTTTTTAACTTTTTCAGTATCTGATGAGCATCCGGCAGCAGCTGCCGAGACTGCAGCTGCTGTAAAAAGAGATGCGTATCTTTTCAGACTGTTTTTACCGATCATTGATATCCTGTTTCCCTCCCCGTAATAACGTTAAGACTATTATAGCATAAAACTTTGTTTTATGCTATAACCAGGGAAAGGGCAGATTAAACTGAAGTGCACTGTATTTTCGTGTTTTGTATGATTATTCATCTTTCTGACAGGTTAAGAAGACATTTTTCTGTCCTGTATGATTTGTACTGAACTATTGTTGACTGAAGCACATCTAAAAAGATTATATATCAGTATCAAAAATATAATAAATCATTGCAATTTCTTAAAAACAATTGTATAATAAATACAGTGGATATAACAGATGATAGTTTTGGACTATTATTTTGTTTAATAATTGTTATTGTGTATAGTTTATTTGAAAATACGGAGGTAAAGTGCTATGAATAAGGCAGCACGTATGGCAGGATGTTTTCTCGCAGCAGTAATGATGGCTTCATCAGCAGTTTCTTTTGAAAGCGCAGTTAATACAGCAGAGTACGGAACAAGAGTTGTATATGCGGCTGAATCAGCAGTAAAGATTCAGACATCAGCCGGATTCGGCGAGGGAATGTATGCAACATGGTCATGGGTTTCAGGAGCATCAGGCTACAATGTATATGTGGACGGAAATAAGGTGGACTCAATGCTCGTAAGACAGTACACAGGCTATATGAGAGCTGATGTGCCTGGTCTTAAGGCGGGAGCTCATACAATGAAGATTGTTCCTGTTATAAACGGAAAGGAAGACACTTCAAAGGCTGCTGAAGCAAAGGCTTCTGCATACGCACACGACAGATCAGGCTTCGGCTTTGTAAACGGTACTTCATCCGGTGCCTACAATGATGACGGAACACTGAAATCAGATGCGGTTGTGGTTTATGTAACAGATGCAAACAAGGACAAGGTAACTGCAAGTATAGATGCAGGCAGCGGAGTAACAACCGTTACAGGCATTCAGAACATCATCACAGGCTACAAGAAGGGCAAGGAAAAGAGACCGCTCTGTGTAAGAGTTATCGGCAATATAACTGACCCGGCTGATATGCCTAAGGGTGACCTTATGATTGACACTGTAAAGGCCGGAGTTACGGTTGAGGGTATCGGAAACGATGCTGTATTCAACGGTTTCGGACTGGTTATGAAAAACTGTTCAAATGTTGAGGTAAGAAATATCGGCTTTATGAACTGCAACAGCTCTGAGGGCGATGACTGCGGTCTCCAGCAGGGAAATGACCATGTCTGGGTTCACAACTGCGACTTCTTCTACGGCGATGCCGGTTCAGATGCTGACCAGGTAAAGGGCGACGGCGCACTTGACACAAAGACATCAACATATGTAACACACTCATACAACCACTTCTGGGACAACGGAAAATGCAATCTTCAGGGCATGAAGAGCGAAAGCACGGAAAACTATATAACATACCATCACAACTGGTATGATCACTCTGATTCACGCCATCCGAGAATCAGAACATGCTCTGTTCATATATACAACAACTATTTCGACGGAAATGCCAAGTACGGCGTAGGTGTAACACTCGGTGCTTCTGCATTTGTTGACAGCAACTACTTCAGAGCCTGCAAAAATCCGATGATGAGCTCCATGCAGGGAACAGACGCTCTCGGTGAGGGTACTTTCTCAGGTGAAGCAGGCGGTATTATCAAGGCATACAACAACATCATAAAGGACGCCGCAAGCTATATTACATATCAGAAAAATGCATCAAGCTTTGATGCGTTTGAGGTTTCAGCAGCCTCTGAAAAGGTGCCTTCATCAGTGAAGACAGTATCAGGCGGCACTTCATACAACAACTTCGATACATCATCGGTTATGTACAGCTACAAAGCTGACAGACCTGAAGATGTTCCGTCAGTTGTAACTGCAAAAGCAGGACGTGTTGACGGCGGAGACCTTAAGTGGAAGTTTGATAATTCAGTGGATGATGCAAGCTACACTGTAAATGCAGGACTCAAGGCTGCACTTGTAAACTATAAATCATCACTTGTTGCTGCCGGAAGCGGATTTAAGGAAGATAATTCACCTGCACCGTCTGCGCCTCCTTCAGCAGCTGTTACAACTGCTGCTCCGTCAGTACAGCCTCCGGCTGAAACAACACCTGCGGCGCAGCCGTCCCAGCCACCTTCAACAACTGTTTCACAGCAGACTCCGTCAGGTCCTGTGACAGGAACAAATGTAATCTACTGCTCACCATCTGGAAACGGTGACGGAAAGACAATGCAGAATCCGTGTGGTGTTGTTCAGGCAGTTAAGTCAGTTACTGCCGGCGGAACAATATATCTTCTTGAGGGTACATATAAGTTCTCTGACACAATAGTGATTGAAAAGAGTAACAGCGGTAAGGCAGGAGCTGTGAAGACAATATCAGCTTATCCTGGTGCAAAGGTTAAGTTTGACTTCAGCGGACAGAAGACTGATGCTTCTGCAAGAGGAATAGTTCTTGACGGTGATTACTGGCATTTTTACGGATTTGAAATTACAAAGGCCGGAGATAACGGAATGCTCCTTTCAGGCAGCAGCAATAAAATCGAGATGATGGTATTCAGTGACAATCAGGATACGGGTCTCCAGATTTCAAGATATAACTCATCTGCTGCAACAATAGATACCTGGCCTTCAGATAACCTTGTTCTCAACTGCACATCAAAGAACAACTGTGACGATGCGACAATGGAAAATGCGGACGGATTTGCAGCAAAGCTCACATGCGGAAACGGCAATGTATTTGACGGATGCATGGCATACAACAACTCTGATGACGGCTGGGATCTTTATGCCAAGGCAGAAACTGGTCCTATCGGTATAGTAACAATAAAGAACTGTATCGCATTCAGAAACGGATTTACAGAATTCGGTGAAGGATACGGTGACTGTGACGGAAACGGCTTCAAGCTCGGCGGTTCAGGTATTGGCTCGGCACATGTTGTTGAGAACTGTCTTGCGTTTGAAAACCTCCACTGCGGTTTCACAGACAACAACAATCCTAAGCTCGGAAGCCTTACAAACTGTACTTCATTCAACAACAATATGGAGGGCAAGGGAAAGCCTAACTTCTCACTCTACCGCTGCACAGATGACGGATGTGACTTTAAGAACATGATGTCTGTATATGACGGTTCAGTTACACTTTCAGACAGCAGACTTTCAGGCGGCGCTTCAAACGACAAGTTCGTGGGAACATATGAAAACGGTGTGTACTACAACAGCGGATACTGGCAGGTTGGTTCAAAAACAAACGTAACCAATGGCGCAAAGATCGGCACTAAGCTCTCAGCCGGCCCTGCAGCTTCAGACTTTGCAGCATACGGCAAGGCTCCTGCACAGGGAACAGACTTCCATACAGCATGGAGAAATCCGGACGGCTCAGTATGGACAGGCGGTCTCTACCAGACAGCATCAGGCAGCAAATACGCTTCCATGGGCGTTCACTTTGCAAAGAGCACAGCAGTGCCGCCGACAGTAATTGTGACAAATCCTTCAGAACCAGCAGTTACAGAACCAGCAGTTACAGAACCTGCAGTTACAGAACCGTCAGCTCCTGTTACAGCACCTGTACAGACTACAGTACCTGCAGAAACACCGGAGTTCAGATACGGTGACCTTAACAACAGTACAACAGTTGATATAACAGACCTCTCAATCCTTGCAATTCACCTTGTTGACAAGACTGTGTTTACCGAACAGCAGAACAGGGCGGCAGACGTAACAGGTGACGGCGTAGTCGGACTTGCAGACCTTGCTCACTTAAGACAGTACATCTCAAAGGTTGTAGACTGGCTCGGCCCGCAGTAATGACATAAAAAATCTTTTTTGCGTTCACTGTAAATAATAAAATAATCAGCACATCAAAGTCGTATTTCCGTGACTTTGATGTGCTGATTTATTTGTAAAGAGGGGCTTAACATCCCCCTGTATTTGTTCAGTTTTTATTATTTGTTCAGATATTTTATAATTTTGAAAAGGTCGGAAACGTTTGTCTTTCCGTCGCGGTTTGTATCACCTGTGTGTGAACCGGAACTCTGAAGTGAAGGGTTTATTATTTTTTCAGCAAGACTTACGTAATCAGCTGATGAGATAATTCCGTCACCGTTTATGTCATATCTGACTTCAGGCGGAAAAGCCTTTGTATCAACTGCGTTTATATTCTCGGTTTTCAGGATGGAGTATACCGGATCAATTCTGAGTGTCTCAGGGATATACCTGTCACGCCACTGCTCATATGTACTCTGTGAAACCGGCTTTGATGCCCTGAAGCCGTCTGCCTCACAGTCTATGTAGTAAACAATGCCGGCCTCATCGGTATCGGCATAGGAAGGGAACTGCTTTCCTGATGAGTCGAACATGCCCTTTGACTTGTCCCAGCACTGTACTGAGCCTACTGAAACGTATTTTTCATTCTTAGCGTCATATGTATAGATTTCAACAGGACTGAACTTTCCTGAGAGGCCGGTTGTGTCAGTGATTTTTACAGATGCGCAGCCGCTTGAGTAGAATGTAGTGGCGCCCTTGAAGAGTGCAATCTGCTTCTTGTCGCTGTTTGTGACGAGAGTCTGGGCAGGTGTTGTATCCTCTCTGCGTATTACAAGCTTTTCATTGTCATCACCGCAGATATCAACGATGGTGAACTTTGCAAGATCCTGGAATTTTGAAAACATTGATTCCTTCATGGCTTCTTCAAGAAGTCTGCCGAGAAGGTATTTGTAACGTTCACGGAGAGGGTCTGTCTCTTCCTCTGCAGCGTTTACATGCAGGGGAGAAGAAGCGGCCTGAGACGGAATAAAGCAGCCGGCAGAAACACTGCCAGCAAGTATAGTCAGAGCGAATAAAGCTGATAATATTTTTTTCATTTAAAAGTACCTCACACAACATAATCTCTGCCGGACTGCGGCAGATGCATATAATCTATTATAAATTATTTTTGCTTTTTTTTCAATAGCCCGGTGTCCCAAAGGTTTTGAAAGTTTTGAAAGTTTCGTTTTTGAAAGTTTGAAAGTTTTTAAAAAAACTTTCAAAAAACTATTGACAACTGAACAAGGATGTAGTATAATTAATATCGTCGTCAGAGAGATGACGAAAACAAATGGGAGCATAGCTCAGCTGGGAGAGCATCTGCCTTACAAGCAGAGGGTCATAGGTTCGAGCCCTATTGTTCCCATTAAGCTGGCCTGGTAGTTCAGCTGGTTAGAACGCCGCCCTGTCACGGCGGAGGTCGTGAGTTCGAACCTCATCCAGGTCGTTTATGCGGATTTAGCTCATCTGGTAGAGCGCCACCTTGCCAAGGTGGAGGTAGCGAGTTCGAGCCTCGTAATCCGCTCTTTACGGCGCTATAGCCAAGTGGTAAGGCAATGGTCTGCAACACCTTGATCCCCGGTTCAAATCCGGGTGGCGCCT
>JAZUIH010000082.1:0-21632 GCA_045642145.1 Oscillospiraceae bacterium
ACTACTTCGATATTTCTTTCACGCATTCTCCTGAGAAAATCATCAAAATCCTTTGACTGCATTACACATTCATCTATCGCAAGTTTGAGTCTTGATTTCCATGACAGTTTCAGATTATCCTGCTGCCATTCATACCAGCACTTGCCCTTTCCCCGCTCCGCATTTTCTATCACAGACAGGCCGTGTTCAAGGCAGATCTGATCACTGACCTGTCTTAGTTTTTCCCACTTTCGCCCTCTCCTGTTCTCAAGAAATTCAAAGGTTTTTCCGTTATACATATTCGTGTTATTGAAGATCACATGACAGTGAATATGATCCCTGTCATTATGAACTGCAATTACATACTGATACTGTCCTTTCAGAAATTTATCAGCAGTCTGAATTCCTATCTCAAGAGCTTCATCCGCAGTAACTTCACCAGGTCTGAAGCTCTGGTAATAATGATGCGAAAGAGTTGTCGATCTGCCTGTTCCGAGAGCCCTTACTGTTTCAAAGTTTTCAGCTGCTTTTTCCGGATTATTGCTGCACGCAAAGTTTGATACATACTTCCCGTCTTCTGTTTTCTCAGGATCAGTTATGTATTTCAGCGCCCTAGCTTCTGTAGAAGTGACTGCATGGATAGCTGTTGCTGCCAGAGATCATCAACCTTTCTTTTCAGTTCTGAAATATCCTCTTCATAAATTCTTCCTGTTGAGTTTACCCGGCGCGTAATCTGATTCATATTGTTTGCAAGATTTGCAGTCATTCCCGAAATTTTTTCAAAGCAGCGCTCATCCATATTTACGATAAATCCTGCTGCTGAAATCTTACGGATATATGCACTCAGCGATCTGCATCCTGACTTCTCAAACTGCTCATATATTTCAGAATATTCTGATTCGGAAAGTCTTACTCTCAGCAATATTTCTCTCGGCTCTTTCATATCATTTTTCATCTCTTTTCTGTCTCAGATTTTTTCGGATTTCAGGGTTTAAGGGATGTGCCCTTACAAGCACGTTTTCTGTGAAAACGGCGTTTTGTGGCTACAAAGCGCAATGCTTGCTGGTTTTGAAATCCCTCTTCGAGTGATTATTTCCATTTTTATACAAACAAGCTTTTTATTCTATATAGAAAATGAAAAATATCCTCTATAATACATCCGAAAAAAAGGCACTTTGTCAACACCATTCATTGAATTTTAATAAAGAAAATTTCATTTGTGGCACTTGTTTTTTATCAATCTCTGTGATATGATTTTTTTAGTAAATAAAAAAACGGAAAGAGGTGCATGGATTGAGCAAGTATTTATTATACGGTGCTGCCGAGTTAATTTCTGAAAATAAAATGGTTTTCGGCTATGATCCTGAATGCAACAATAAATATGTCAGACAAATAAGTGTAAAAATATATGCTGTTCCGTACCAGAACGATGAAGACGATGATTCAGATGCGTTCGAAAGTGTATTCAGCGGAGAAAGTACTGACACAGAAATTAATATTGCTGCTCTGACCGGTCAGCTGATACTCGGCAGAGAAATGAATGCAGACGGAGATTATATTTTATATGATGTGTGCGATGCTGAATCAGGCGATCTTGAATATGTTGCCTCAGCACTTGAAGAAGTGTATGAGGATCCGTGTTCCCCGATAACAGAAAATAACTTTCTGTACATTCAGTCAGTAAAGATAGCAGATGAATTCAGAGATTATGCTGAAGAAATTTTTGAAAACCTTCCTGCAATAATTCAGAAAGGAACAAATGCTTTCCCGGATATTATGCTTTACTACCCGGAACCGGTTAAATACGAGCAGAATATCTTCTTTAAAATCAGACACGACATGGCCGGAATTGCTTTCAGAGAAATCATGGATGATGCAGCTGAAAATACAACAGACAGCGAAGTAAAACTCACCATGGATGAAGATCAGATTAATCACATACTCGGAAGAAGAGTCAAGGATGAAACTTATCCTGAATCTGCAAAGAACAGAGTGGAATGGGACCTGTTTGAATCGCTTGGTTTCAGAGAGTTTAATGACAGCAGACTCCTTATGAAACAAATCTGGCGATAAATCATACTGAAAAATGCTTTTTTCTGCATAAAAAATGCTTGAAACAAGTCAAACTGCTGACGAATTTGTATCAGACATCAGCGGTCTGCTGACAGTTCTGACCACCTGATATTGTATAATATATATATGATAATTTATCAGGAAAGGTCGTGTATATATGGTTGCCAGTACAACCGGAGAAGAGTTCAGAAAAGCAGTTGCTGACAGAATGAAAGCACTTAGATTAAGCACAGGATTAAATGCCCGTGATTTAAGTATACGAATGGGAATGAACCCTGGCTTTGTTCACAGTATAGAGAATCAGACAAGATTCCCAAGTCCTGAATCATGGACTGCAATATTTGATTACTTCAGAATAGAACCAAAAGACTTTTTTGATTTCGGAGTAGAATATCCTGCACTGATTCAGGAAACTCTTCAGGGACTGAAAAAACTTGATAAAAGTCAGGTAATACTTATTAATCAGATGGTCGATCAGATGATAGAACTAAACGAACTTAAAGGCAAAAAATAATGAATCTGATTCAGAAGAAATATTTTAATTATGAGATGTGGGATGTTCTTGAAGAATACACTGATTCAGAACATCCCCTTACAATCAGAGAACTCTATAACATTGTTAAAATCAGAGGAATCTATGACGTCGATTATGCTACAGTAAAAAGAACTCTTCAGGAGCTCTCTTCTTACTTTGATGAAGTTAATCTGACCGATATGGAAAGAAGAAGACCTTCCGGCAAAAAAACGATAAAGCATGGCTACTACATTGATCACAGATTTGAACCTGTTGAACTCAGAACAATGATAGATGCGCTCATTCTCAACAAAAATGCTTCCGGAAGTATTCTTGACAGTATCATAGCAAAAATAGAAGCTCTGAGCAGCAAATATTTCAGAACAAATATTTCTCACATTAAAAGAACTGACGTAAAAGCAAGATCATGCAATAATCTTTTTTATGCTCTTGAAATTCTGAACGAAGCAATTGCTCAGAATAAAAAAGTTTCTTTCTACTACTACGAATATCACACTGACAAAAAGATGTATCCAAGATGCCGTTCATCCATGGAACCAAGAATTTATAAAATCAATCCGTACTGTATTGCTCCGGCAACACAGAGATATTATCTGATATGCAATTTTGACGGTTATGAAGGCTATTCGTACTACCGCGTGGACAGAATTGTTGATATAAAAATTCTTGATGAACCAGTAAGACCAATGAACGAAATAAAGGGACTTGAAAACGGTCTTAATCTTCCGGCTCATCTTGCCGAACATATATACATGTTTACCGGTGAAAGCCGCCTCGTTGAAATGAAGGTAAACCGAAAAATTCTTAATGATCTTTTTGACTGGTTCGATGATTTCACTATAACAGAACTTGACGATACATACATAATCATTAAAGTTAAAGTAAACGTAAATGCAGTCAAGCTGTGGGCTATGCAGTACGGCGCTTATGTTGAAATACTCAGTCCTGATTTTATCAGGAACGATATAAAAAAACTTCTTGAGGAAATGACCGAAAGATACAGGTAAAAAAATACTGTGCATGTCTCCGTTACGGAACATGCACAGTATTTACTTTTCCCGGACAAAATCGAACAAATTTGTCATTTTTCTTATGCTATAATGGTATAAAGCAGAAATCTATAGGTTGACCTGCAAAGCTTATATCGATACAGGCTGTTCATCTATTAACTTACTTTATATCTAATCAGGAGGATGGTACAATGTGTAAAGAAGCAGAACCTATGGAGTATGAAAAAAACACTAACGAAAATTTACTCAGAGATGCTGAAGATATTCTGATGCATATGCCTCACGAACTTGGCAGCGCACTGAAATATGTTATGGAATACACAGGCACGAACTGCCGCATACTCAGTGATGAGTCCAGGGTCGGATTAAGAACTATAAAAGCAATAAGATCAGGCACTACAAAAAAGCCGGATCTGAGCACACTTGTCAGAATATGCAAGGCGCTGAACATACATCCGCTTGTTTCCATCAGACTCATCGAGCTGTCCGGCCAGTGCTTCTCAGCAACTTTCAGCAGCTTATCATTATTTGATGAACTAATTTTTCGCAGCTTCCGGTAACTTAAAATTTTTTTCACCCGTTCGTGCATGTTCTCTGCACCTTTAATTAACTGTTTTTCAACAATTATAAAATTTTACTGCGGAAAACTGTGTTGAATCTGTTCCCTTTCAGTTAATCTGCACTACTTCCCTTCGCTTTTGCAGCAACATAAACCGGCATATTGACGTGCAGAGCCAGGTGGCTTGTCGCCACAGAAAAAAGTGATATACTTATATACAGAAATCCGGTATGTATATCACTGATCATGATATGTTCCGAAACTGCCGGATAAATACTTAAAATACACTGTGCTGTCGGAGGCAGAAGTGTACTTGTGAAACGAACCGTTCCAGGTATATTTCTGCCCGCAGAAAAAGAACCCTTCGTTTCACAGAGAAACGGAGGGTTTTGTTATGTATGGCAATGATCGTTATACCTAAATACATTTACAGATTTTTCAACGGCGCTGCACCTAAAGATGTAGAAAGAAAATGGAATCAGATGGGACGACGTGAACAGTATCTTGATGAAAGAGATTTTCAGAAAAAACTGATTTACTTCACGGAAGAAAAAGATCTGATAAAGAGAGGTTATTCTATGGATCAGCTTCAGGACAACGCCGCATCTATTCCGGAAATGTTTGAGGAAAAAGAAATATCAGAACAGCTTCATCAGGCACTTGAAACTCTTAAGCTTCAGAATCCAAGAGGTCACGATATCATCTGCAGATATTTTTATAATTATCCTGAAACAACTCTTGAGGAAATAGGAAAAATCCATGGAATTTCAAAACAGCGAACCGGAAAAATACTTAATGATATGCTTAAGAAACTCCGGGATATTATTAATTCAACGGAAAACTAAAAAAAATTTCAGATTTTTCAGAAAAAGGTGTTGACAAAAGCCGTTTTTTTCGGATGTATTATAGAGGGTGTTTTTTATCCTCTGTAAGCATCTTGAAAACTGAATATGAACGTTCTTTACAGAATTGTATTTTATAGACATGAGAGGATGTAAAACATGCTTACTGCAGAAAGAAAAAAAGAACTTATCGACAGCATCTGTACCGCACTTAATGAACTGATTCCGGTTGAATATCCGGAACCTGATGTTCAGACGCCGGAATGTGAACCTGTGGAAATGCTGACAATCAGAGAATGCGTAAATGAATTCAAAGGAATAAAAGAGCATTCCATAAGACAGCTTGTTGCCGGAAATAAGATTCCTTACTTCAGAACCGGTCAGGGCAAAACAGGCAAAATTCTTATCAACAAATACGCCCTTAAGGCTTATCTTGAAGAACTTTGAAAAAAAAGAATAACAGTGCAGAAAAGTTGACTTTAGCACATTAAAGTGCTATAATGAATCTGCGCTGGTATACCCATATATCAATGGAGGAATTAATATATGGCTAATATCCAGAAACGCGGCAATTCTTACAGAATAAGAGTTTTTGTCGGTACAGATAAAAAAGGTAAGCAAATAATGAAATCTGCAACCTTCACCCCGGAGAAAGGTACATCAGAAAAGAAGGCTGAAAAGCTTGCACTTGAATTCGCAATTGATTTTGAAAACAAGTGCAGAGGACTGGTACAGTTTAATGACATGATGACCTTCAGTGAACTGGCTGACTGGTATTTTGAAACCTATGCTGTCGCTGAACTCAAGGAAAGCACAAAATACACATATTACGGTCAGTACACAAAGTACATAGAGCCTATGCTCGGCCGGTACAGACTGAAGGATATCAATCCGCCTCTTCTCTCTTCCCTTCTTTCAGGTATTACTGATCTTCAGCCTAAATCGGTTAAGAAGGTTTATGTTGTAATTCAGTCAATATTCAAAAGAGCAGTTGAACAGGGATTCATTCGCGACTGTCCGTGTCACAATGTAATTCTTCCAAAAGACAAGAGAAAAAAGACGGTTTATTCTCTTTCAGTGGAAGAAGTAAAATGCTTAATAAAGCTGCTGAACGAAAAGCCGTGGGATGAAGATTTTAAGCGTATAATCATGTTTCTTCTTTTCACAGGTATGAGATGCGGTGAAGCACTGGGACTTTCGTGGGATGATATAGATTTTGAAAATAAAATGATATCAATTTCCCATACTCTTAATGATATAGGAGGAAGGCACGAAAGAACTGAGCCAAAAACGGAAAGCAGTATACGTGTCATCGCAATGAATAAAACTGTTGAAAAACTGCTTCATGAACAGAAGAAATATATTGAGGAAATGAAAGTAAATCTTGGCGATAGTTTCAGGCATCCTGAAATGGTGTTTGTATCAGCAAAGGGAAACTACAGGGACAGATCCAGTCTCCTCACATCGCTTAAACGCTTCACAGCAGGCACTGAATTTGAGGCGCTTACGCTTCATAAGCTTCGTCACTGCTATGCGAGTCTTCTGCTTGACAGCGGTGTTGACCTTAAGATTATTTCAGACACACTTGGTCACTGCAATATAAACGTTACAGCTGACATTTATGCTGATGTTCTTAAGAAGTCAAAGATTCTTGTTGCAGACAAGCTTGAGGATCTGCTTTATGATGAAGCAGAAACAACAGAAGCAGTATAAGATATAACTGAAAAGAAACGCTTTGTTATTCAGCAGAGCGTTTCTTATAATAATATCTGGTTGACCAGAAAGTTGACCAGATAAAAAAATTTCTCTTCTGAACCACGCAGGCAGGCCCTTGCCACAGCCTGCTCCTCAACTTTTTTGCAACAGACTAGCATCTCACGTATTTTTCAGTATCTTCAGAAACAGTTTTTTGTAAGTTGTCGTATCTTTTATCGCCCGGAAAAATTTTGTTTCAGCGAATTTATTCCGGAAAACCCATTCAGAATTATCATTTTTCTGCTGTAACTTTGCGTAAAATAAAGAGCAGGTTGACCAATAGTTGACCAACCTGCTCTGAATAGCTTGTATAAACCGCGTAATTGCGTTGTTTGAGTAAAGAAATAATTATCTCTTTGAAAACTGTGGAGCACGACGAGCTGCCTTTAAGCCGTACTTCTTTCTTTCCTTCATTCTTGGGTCACGTGTGAGCATGCCAGCTGCCTTAAGTGTAGCTCTGAGCTCTGGGTTGAAGAGAAGGAGTGCTCTTGAAAGGCCGTGTCTGATAGCACCAGCCTGACCTGTTACGCCGCCGCCTGCAACTGTGCAAACGATGTCGAACTTGCCAAGTGTTTCTGTAAGTGTCATTGGCTGACGAACGATAAGCTTGAGTGTTTCAAGACCAAAGTAATCGTCGATGTCTCTGCCGTTGATTGTGATCTTACCTGTGCCGTTATATACTCTAACTCTTGCTACAGAATGCTTTCTTCTGCCTGTTCCGTAGTAGTATTTTTCCTTTGATTCGTACATGTTAATAAGCTCCTTTCTTAGAATTCACAAACTTCTGGCTTCTGAGCTGCCTGCTTGTGTTCTGCACCCTTGTATACTCTTAAACGTGTTAATGCTGCTCTGCCGAGTGTGTTTGATGGGAGCATACCGTTTACTGCGATCATCATAGCCTTGTCAGCCTTGTTAGCCATTAAATCCTTGTAGCTTTCTGACTTGAGACCACCGATCCAGCCTGTGTGCCAGTAGAACTTCTTCTGTTCGAGCTTCTTACCTGTGAGGATAGCCTTGTCACAGTTGATGATGATTACGTGATCACCACAGTCTACGTGTGGTGTGTATGTTGGCTTGTGCTTACCTCTTAAAATGTGTGCAGCCTTTGCAGCTACTCTACCGAGTGGCTTGCCTTCTGCGTCTAAAATATACCACTTGCGAGCTACTTCGCCTGATTTAGCCATATAAGTTGACATATTCAATTCCTCCGTAATATTTGATTTGTTATATTAAAATATAATTGCCGATATACCAAATATCGCAAGATAGCCGTTACGGCAATTATTCAGTATTATCGCAACACAACAGTATTAATTATACACGCATTTCTTACCTTTGTCAATCCCTTTTTGACGATTTTTAACTGATTTTTCTGTATTTCAGACTATTTACAGCTGAATTTTTAATCCGCGTGATATATTCGCAGTATTTTAAATTTATTCGCTGTTTTTCTCGCTGATTCATAATTACCACTTTATTTTTCACTGTATTTTCAGCAACAATCCTATTGAAAAATGAGCTTTATTATGATATACTCTTTATAAATAAGTGGTATATGGAACAAAATATAGTCTGAAGGGAAAAACAATGAAGAAAAAAATCCTGCTTATATCATGCCTTGCAGTGCTTGCATGTACTGTATCAGGCTGTTCAACGGGTATATCCGGAAACTATCAGAATAAGCTCGGGCTGAAAATGGAAAAACAGTCAGGCATCAGTGAAGATGATGATTATGCGGCTTACAGGAGCAATCTCGCTGCCGGAAATATAGTCAACGGCTTCTACAGCATATCCTCATCGGATGGCCCTGAACGTGAATTTATAATACCTGCTGACAAAGCTGCTGTGTCGTTTTCATCAAGCAGCATGTTTGATATAAAGTATTTTTCTGACGAAAAGCATGAGTTTGAAATACCTGTTCAGTCAGGCGAACCTGTTTTTTTCGGCAGCGGCGACAAAATCTATGCATCCGTCACACCTCATGCCGCAGCATCTGAAAACGGATATGTTTTCTCTGAATTCAGTATTTTTTCATACAGCGGAAGCGAAAAGAAACCTCTGTCATCAGGCTTTGACCCGGAAACCGGACTCGTTTTTGAGATTCCTGAAAACTGCGGAGGTCTTGTATATTCAGTTGAACCGTCCGGAAAGTTTCAGAAGAGAGCTCTCAGTCTGAGTGCATTCTGTCTTGACGACACCTTCCGGAAAGTCAGCGCAGACGGCATATGGAAAATCAACGGAACCGAATGCAGTCCTGATACGGCTGAAACCGATGCCTCATCCTCATACACCGTGAGCTTCGGATACAACACTGACGAATATTTTTTCGTAACAAGCGAACCAAAGTGCAGCAGCTTCAGCGAGGGAAATATCACCTTCGGACGTGTTTCCCCCTCGGACGATATAACTGAATACTCAGTTGAGCTTCATCCTTTTATTTCAACAGTTCTGAAAACAAACTGCAACTGCAGGGCGGAAATCAACGGAACTGATGCCGGAAGCTTCTCAAAGGGCCAGGATATAAACCTCTCCGGACTGAGATTTGGTGACACGGTAGTAATCACCTGCAGCAAAAAGGAAGAACTTCAGTACGACAAAAATGTTCTTATGCTTCTCAAAGCAGAGGAACACTTCGGAAAATACACCTTCACCGTAAAGGAACCGTCAGAGGATTTCACCTTCAATCCGGCTGACTACAGATTCGAACACGGTACAGTAGAATTCAGATACCTCGGCAAACCTGTTACCGGACAGATAAGTCTCGCAGCGGGGCGACAGCTTGAATACTCTGCCCTGTCTGCTGATGAAGGCTACTGGCTTCCTGAAAACGATAATACAATCACAGTTTCAGAAAATGCTGACGAAACAAAAAAAGCCATTGAACAGATTCGTTTCTTCGAGAGAAAGCTTGTTACAGTTACTCTTCCTCAGCCTGCAGGCGGCGGAACGGTTACATACAGGAAGGGTGAACGTACTCTGATGAATCCGTCAGAAAAGCTTCTCAGCGGTACAGAGATAAAAATGAAGTTCACTCCGTGGAACGGCTGGCAGGCATCAGCTGAGGAAGCTGTGTACGTAGTTTCTGAAGAATCGGATACTCAGAATGTTACAGTAAACGGAGCTGATATGAACAGCATATTCAGCGAAATAAACGAACACCGTCCGCATCTCAGAATCACTGCTGACAAGCAGGTCGGAAGCAATATTACATTCTCAGTAAAAACCTCTGACATATCCGAATCAGGACTCTCCTGGGACAAAAAGAAAAACAGTCTTGTTGACAAGGATACCGGAACTGCCGAAGGAATAACCATTTCAGCAGACAGCGGAACTCTTGCTGACGGTCAGGTGCTTAAATTTACTGTAAACAAGACCGATAAGAATTTTAACACCGTAAAGGAAATATTCTACTTCGACAAAATTTCCTCAGATAAAAAAATTGATATATATACCGGCAGTGAAATGAAGTCATCCGACGTTCAGTACACAGATATCAACATAAGAATCACTGCTGTTGAAAAGATAGTCTACACACCGGCTGTTTTTGAAAATGCGATGGTTTCACTGAAATTTGCCGATACCGAAAGCCGTGACGTACTCTCATCCGGTGATATAGCTGACAAGGACCGTACAGTTACCGTCACACTCAGACCAGCAGGCAGATACTACATCTCAGCTATCGGAATCACCGACGGAATCTATCAGGAGAAGATGAAGCTGTCACAGTATCTCACAGATACAGAGCGAATTGACAAATCATATCCGCGTAAAAAAATATGCACGCTTGATCTGAACACCACAGACGACTACGGAAAGGTTTCATACAGTCTCAACGGCAGTCCGGTCAGCGGCAAAACCGATGTACGCGAGGACGATGATCTTGTAATTACATACACTCTTGAAAACCGTGACTACATCATCTACAAGGACTTCCTCTCTGCCATGCACGATCTTCTGAACAAATCACCGTATGAACGAAGTGAAAAAATCTCCGTTACCCCGGCACTTGACGGCACGGTGATACGCAGAGAGGACTACATCACCGTTCAGAAAAAGGAGAAATAACTGATGAAATTCAGAATTAGCAGCAAACATTTTTCACTTACCTGGATACTCATCGCTGTACTTGCGGTTATTATAACTGTTATGTTCTCCCTCACCGTCCCTGCCTTCAGGTCTGCGGAAATGACCGGCAGGAAGCTCGGAGCCGAACACGGCGAAAAGGTTGGTATGTATCTGGGATCCAGTAAAGGCACCCTCGAAGGCATAAGCAAAAGTACATCCGAGGGACTTTCCTCGGAAGAATACAGCACACTGCTTGCTGAAACACTGAAAAAAACCGGCTCAGTAACACTGCTCACAGCAGGGATAAAATCCGGATATATACGAAACGGCGACTCAGCCGGAGAAATATCCGGAATAACCGCAGTCTTCTCAGCCGACTTTGGAAATGCACAGGTAACAGTGGTCAATGACAGATTTATCGATATCACTCTCCCCGCTCCGTCATGCAGATTTACAGGCAGTGACGGCAGTGAAATCACCGGAAGCAAGGTGTCAGCTCCTGCGTCAGCTGCCGAACAGGCACGCACACTTGCGACAGGAGAGGCAGAAAAAATCGCTTCGGCAGTATGCGGAAACGGATGTGACTTCTCAGTAAAGTTTCAGAATCCTGAAGGCGGTGATATGAATGAGTAGGAAGCAAAGAAAAAAAAGACGCTCGGTTAATCTTGCAGCAGTTATTCCTGCTGTTCTCATAATAGTATTTTCATTTATATCATCCTCTCTTTACAAAAAAGCCGTCATTACAGGCAGTGAGGCAATGAAGCTTTCATACCAGGAACAGAAATTAAAAAAATCAGCGGAGTACTACGACAGGTTCTATCAGTCAGCAGTTATGCAGTACAGTCCGAAATATACCCTCAGTACTGACATAGCCTCAGTAAACGGCGGCAGTGTTATGAATATTCTTGAGATAAATGATACTGCCTTTATAAAGCAGGAAACCGGCTCTGAACCACTGCCCGCTCCTGCAGAAGAAAAAGCAGAAACACCGGAAGAAACTGAAGAAGCAGAAACAGAAACAACTGTTCAGAACAGTGAAGCAACACTTGAGCTTCCTTTCAGGGGTACATTCACGCTTAATCTGAATATGTGCGAAATAATTACTGATGAATATAACAATTCGGTAAAAGTCAGAATTCCGCACCCTGAGCTTACAGAATTTGCAATAGACTTTGAAAATGCACGACTTACCGGACCATCCGGTATTCTTGTCAGCAACTCGGAAAAAACGTCATCTGAAACAGCTCGGGAGCAGTTTACGGAAAATGACCCTGCCATAAGGGAATATATCATTTCAGCTCCTGTTTTCTCTGACCTTGCAGACAGAGCAGCCATGGAAAAAATCAGACTTGCCCTTCTTGCACTGAATCCGCATAATGATATTACAATAGAAACAGAATTTGCAGAATAAACAAAACGGATGAAATCATGATAAGTTCATGAATTTCATCCGTTTTGTTTTTCAGGCTCAATTATAACCGCCTGTCTGCCAAGCTCATTGTATATTTCCTTAAATCTTGCTGTGCTGTACTGAACCCTGCCGTTAAGAGGATCATCCACGGTTACTGTTCCGTTTTCGGTATCATAGCCGCACAGGAGCACGCAGTGTTCATTTTCATACCAGTATATATCATTTCCTGTTGAATCAGTAAAGGCAAACCTGTAGTTAAGACTTACAAGGTCCATGCTGCACCATACCACAACAGGCATGTCCATACATATGTATCTGTACAGCTCCTCAAATTCTGTACCTGCAATATCAACTGCCCTGAAGTCAGCATTTTTCTCTGAAAGATACCGGTTTGCAGTAGTTTCTATTACCGGTGAAAAGCAGCCGTATCCGCCGTACCACTCAGGATTTCCTATAAAAGCCCTGTCAAACCCCACACGTCCGCCGTAATCCATAGGAAGGTAATCAGCGGCAAGTTCAGTCTTGCTTATATCAAACCCAAGATAGTTGAGCAGCATGGTAAGTGAAGTAACCTCGCATCCTGTCGGGAGCTCCGGTTCCTGAAAAATACACTTTACATCAATACTGCAGCTTTTCTTTATCTCAACCGGTTTTGTCACCTCAGTGACAGCCGGAGCCTCAGTCACATCCGGTTCCTCATCCTGAAGGTCATACGAAACCGTATGACTGTAATACGTCCGGTGTCCCGGATCAAAAAGATAATACAGCTTTTCCTCCAGTGAAATCCTGCTCACTGTCATAATACACAGCGCAGCTGTCAGAAAAACTGACGTTATATTATTCATAAATCCCATACTCACAGTCTCTGTAATCCGCACAGTTTAAAATCATTTTCTTTTTCCTTTGTCTGTAGAATGCATTTCAGGCCGAAAAGGCTGTTTATCTTAGTATATCATACAGACAGCGATTTCGCAATATGCACGGAACTATCGATGTTTGTGTATGTAAAGTTATACCAGGAGCCGGGGACGTCTGTTACCGGCTCTGTTTTTTTGTGATTTGCTGAAAATATGCACACAGTGTTTTTATTACAGTTGATGACATATAAAAAATATGATATACTAAAAGAAACATCAGCAGTGAACACATTGTATTGTTCACACCTATAGGGGTAAGTAAATGAAAGTAACATATCTCGGCACCACCGTCCTTCTTTTTGATGATGGAAAAGACCAGGTGCTTTTTGACTGCCATATAACACGACCGTCACTGTGGAAGTGCACATGCTCACCACTGCGGACAGATACTGAAGTTGCTGACAGGGTTATCAGCGAATTCGGCATTGACCGGCTTAAGGCTGTGTTTATTTCGCACTCCCACTATGACCATGTTATGGATGCACCGTACTTTGCAGAAAAATGCGGTGCTGATATTTACGGTTCTCCTTCTTCACTGAACGTGGCACTCGGCGGAGGAATTCCCCCGGAACGGCTGCACAGCTACAGCAGCTGCAGAAATTTTACTGCAGGGGATTTCAGCGTTACGGTAATTGATTCACTTCACTCCGTTCCGCACTGGTACAACAATGATCTCGGTCAGACTATTGACCGTCCTCTCCCCCAGCCTGCAAAAAGAAAGGACTACAGAGAGGGAGGATCCTTTGATTTTCTTGTCGAACACAGAGGAGTAAAATATCTCATACGTCCGAGCTATAACTATATTGAAGGCCAGCTTGACGGTATAAGTGCAGACGTTCTGTTTCTCGGTATAGGAGGGCTGTGCCGTGACAGCGAGGAAAGGCGCAGAGTCTTTTACTCCGAGACAGTGGAAAAGGTCAGACCGAAAACGGTTATTCCGGTGCACTGGGATAACTTTATGACACCGCTTTACAGCAGAAGCAAATGGATGACCGGCGTAATTGACAACCCGCAGAACTCCATCGACGAGCTTAAGCATTACTGTGAAAAAAACGGCACGGACTTCGTACTGCAGCTGCCGCTTTCACAGATTGAAATCAGGGAGGACACACGTGTCCTGTCCGGGAAAGGATAAATCTGCTTTATTACTGAAGCAGGCAGAATTATTTATATGAAAATAAGAATAGAAATGCCGCAGGCTGATGAAGAAGATGAGATAGTGATCAGATGCCGTAAACTGGACAACAGAATCATGTCAGTTATTCAGGCATACAACGGGGATTCGAATGAACTGTACGGCTTCACAGGAAATACGGCCGAGCTTCTGTCCTGTGATGACATCTACTACTTTGAGTCAGTGGACAGCAAGGTATATGCGTACGGAAAATCAGAAGTTTTCGAGGTAAAACACAAGCTTTATGAGATAGAGGAGCTCTACAGGTTTTCTAATCTTTTCAGATGTTCAAAGTCCATGATTCTTAACCTTTCAAAGATTAAATGCGTTACCCCGCACTTTAACGGGCGTATGGAAGCACATCTGAAAAACGGGGAAAAAATAATCATATCGCGTCAGTATGTATCTGAGCTGAAGCAGAAGATAGGGGTTCCGGAGGATTAGTATGAGAAAGATTTTTTTAACATTTGTAAATTATTTCACTCTTATTCTGAGTGCCACAGTTATAGTTGTTTCTGTGCTTATGACACAGAACAAAAATATCTGTTCTGAAAACATTCTCTGGCAGATTATGCTGGCAAGCGCCCTTACAGCAGTCCCGTCATCAGTGATTCCGTTTCTTGAGCTTAAGTCCTCAAAAGCAACCGCAGTATGCTGGGCAGTTCACTTCACAATTGTCTACTCTATAACAGCAGTTCTCCTTAAAATTTTCGGATGGTTTGAACTTTCTGCCGTAAACATGCTTCTGACATTCCTTGCAATAGCATTTATCTTCCTGTTTACCGCAGGAATGCACTACTGGACCGACAGAAAAAATTCATCACTGATTAACAGAGAGCTTCAGAAACGTTTCGGAGATGATTCGGAATAATCACAGAATTTTTCCGCAGTATCATCTGTCAGTGCAACTTACACCCCTTAAAATGCAACTTACCACATTTCAAATGCATCTTGCATAAATTTTATTGTAAACCATTCGGGTTTATGTTAAAATGGTACAAGGTTCTATATGATATTACTGTTATTTTTTTCAGTAATATCAATGTTTGAGGGAGGATATAAAAATGAAAAACATAAAATTAAGAAAAGCTGCCGCATTTCTTTCGGCAGTAGCTGTTCTTTCATCAGCAGTATCAGTGTACGCTGACACTGACAGCACTGTAAAATCATCTCAGCTGCTGGGAGAAACAAGTTTTGACTACAAGTCACTTCCGTGGCACACGGTTGTGTCAAGCCCTGCAATTCAGAATTATGAAATTGATCGCAGAAACGGTGCCTTTCACATACTGATTGTTGAATCTGAAGGTGCCGACCATGAAAAATGGGACCTTCAGTTCAGACATAAAAACCTCAGTTTTAAAGCCGGACATGAGTATAAAATCTCCTTCAGAGTCAAGGCTAAACGCGAAGGCATGGAGCTCTGTTCAAAAATCTGCAACTCAAGAGAAGATGAGGAATACTGTGTACTTTATGAGGACAGAATGGAAAACGGACCTCATATGGGCGGTCAATGGGGCAAGGCTGCTGTTCTTACAGGTGACTGGCAGGAAATAACCGGTACATTCAAACCGATATGTGACATTAACAATGCGAAATGGTCCTTCGAGTATGCCAGTGGCACTATGTATGAAGGAAATGCCATTGACGGCGATGAGCTCTGGTTTGATGATATGTCACTGGAGTGTGTTACATGTGACGAATGTACAGGCGAATACACCACTGACGCTGACCTTGGTGTGGTATGCCGCAGAAACAGCGGACTTGAAAACAACTTTATTTCAGTAAATCAGCTCGGTTATCTTCCGAACGGCAAAAAAACTGCAGTCCTCGGTGATAACAGCGGTGAAATGCTTCCGGATGGCAGGACTCTGAATCTTACTGAAGACACTTATGACTTTGATATAGTAAACGCTGACACAGATGAGGTTGTCTTCAGCGGAACCTCCGGAAAAGGATTTAAGGACGCTGACTCAGGAGACAGGGTTTACAGACTTGATTTTTCTGACTTCTCAGTACCGGGCAGGTACTATATAAAATCAGGTGACCTGAGGTCCTTTGAATTCAGTATCAGCAGTGACATATACGACACCATGCTTACGGATACGGTAAACTACTTTTATCAGAACCGTTCCGGTGAGGATATCAGGTCAGAATTCATTACTTCAGGCAATACAGGCCGTCTTGCGCGAACAGGACACGGGGCCAGGGACTATGCTTATGTTCAGAAGAGCTGGAAACGGAAATATTCTTCCGCGACTGAAGCAAGCGATAACTCCTCATCACGAACTAATGTACACGGCGGATGGTATGAATCTGACAGCAACGGAAAATTTGTTGTAAACAGCGGGTTATCCGTCTGGACACTGCAGAACATGTATGAGAGAAACAGTCTTTTCAGCAAAAACAGCAAATTTGCAGACGGATCAGGTGTGGTTTGTGTTCCTGAAACAGGAAATGACGTACCTGATATTCTTGATGAAGCAGCACAGGAAATAGACTGGATGTCGCGGATGATCGTTAAGGAAGACGAACCTGAATGGGGAAAAATCGCCGCAGGCATGCTGTACAGCAGCGTACAGGATTCAAAAGTCAGACCTCTGGCTGAAAAAGAACCGGCTTATGATTGCGAGCCTGACAGCATCCGTGTAGTCAAGCCTCCGACATTTGCAGCTACGCTTAACTTTGCGGCATGTGCAGCGCAGGCTGCAAGACTCTGGGCGCCTTATGATTCTGAAAAGGCTGCGGATTATCTCAGCAAAGCAAAAGCAGCATACAATGCATACGAAATGAACTTCTATGCTGCTGACGTTACAGAGGTAATGCATCCGGAATACAACTGGCTCTGCGCAAAGGAAGAGCTGAATAAAAAATCACTCTATGCTCCTGAAAGCGGTAATGCATCCGGTACTGAATACGGTGACTTCGATGTCAGTGACGAAGATTACTGGGCAGCATGTGAAATTTTTGTTTCAGCAAAGGAACTTGGCGATGCTGACGCTGACCTGTTCTTCGAAAAACTCACCAGCAGGGATACGTTCCGGAACAAATACGAAAAACCATTTGAAGTATTCACAAAAATACATCCGGAATCAGATGAAGGAGGTTCGCTCACTTCATTTGACAGCACAAATACAGCTGCTGCCGGAACACTTACACTCGCCCTTCACAGGGATCTTCTTAGCAGGGAGCAGGCTGAAACCATTGAAAAATCAATTCTTGATGCTGCTGACCGTTACGCCGGAAAATCCGGTGATCAGGGATACGAAATACCTTATTACTTCGACGGTCCTGTATCCATGGACTCAGCGTCCAGTCTTGATCCGTGCATTTTTATTGACGGCTATGAATACGGTTCAAACAGAATGGCTCTCAATAATGCCGTTATCATGGCGTATGCCTTTGATATTACAGGAGCCGCAAGGTATCATGCCGGTGTAACAGGAGCTATGGATTATCTCCTCGGAAAAAATCCGCTTTCATACTCATATATAAGCGGATACGGTTCATACACCGTGCAGAACCCGCGCCATTTTTACTGGTGCAGTGAACTTGACAAAGATTTTCCTTCAGCACCTGACGGGGTTGCAGTAAACGGACCTAATGTTGACCTTGTCGATCCGTACATAAGAGGTCTCGGATTTGTTCCGCTCCTGAATTCAAATATCTCACAGAGATGCTACGCGGATTCAGTTGAAGCATGGTCAGTAAACAGGACCGGTGCTGAGATTAACGCTCCGCTCTCCTGGGTTGTATCATTCCTCCAGGACGAAGCTGACTTTAACTATACTGAGGCATTGAAGGCAGAAAGCCAGACTCCTGAAAATGATAAAAATAACAATCAGAAAAATCCTGACTCGTCCGAAAAGATTACCGGTGACCTTACCGGTGACGGAAAAGTTGACCTGACCGACCTTTCAGAGCTTTCTCTCTGGCTTATAGGGGACAAAAAGTCTGTGGATCTTTCAGTTGCAGACGTTGACGGAGACGGCGAGGTAAGACTCACTGACCTTGCAAAAATGAGACAGTATCTCAGTCATGTTATAGATGCTTTCTGATACATAAAAAAGGCACATCAGAGGCGCATATCTGCGCTGCTCTGATGTGCCTTTTTTTTATTGTATTGTATCTTATCTCGCTTTAATCTTCTTTCTGATATCGGCAAGTCTGTTCAGTGCCTCATTAAGTGTGTCGTTCTTCTTTGCAAAATGGAAACGGATATATCTGTTTTCAGGTTCCTTAAAGAAGCTTGAGCCAGGTACAGCACCTACTCCGACAAGACGTGCAAGGTCCTCGCAGAACTCGAGGTCGCTTTCGTATCCGAACTCGGATATATCAAGGAGAATGTAGTATGCGCCCTGAGGTTCTGTATGGGCGATATTAAGGTCTCTGAGTCCGCGAAGGAAGAGTTCCCTCTTCTCTGTGTACTTTTCCTGAAGGTCTCTGTAGTAGTCGTCACCGAATCTGAGTCCGGTTGCTGCTGCTTCCTGAAGCGGAGCTGCTGCTCCTACTGTAAGGAAGTCGTGTACCTTCTTTACCCTGTCTGTTATTTCAGGCGGTGCTATTACGTAGCCAAGTCTCCAGCCCGTGATTGAGTATGTCTTTGAAAGTGAGCTGCACTGGATTGTTCTGTTCCACATATTCGGGAGTGTGGCGAAGTATGTATGCTTATTAGGCAGGTAGAGAATGTGTTCGTATACCTCGTCGGTGATTACAAATGTATCGTACTTCTCTGCGAGGTCTGCGATTGTCTTTAGTTCATCGTATGTAAATACCTTTCCGCACGGGTTGGAAGGGTTGCAGAGGATGATTGCCTTTACGCCCTGGCGGAATGCGTCCTCAAGTACTTCAGGGTCGAAGGAGAATGACGGAGGGATGAGAGGTACGTATATCGGTTCCGCTCCGGAGAGGATTGTGTCCGCGCCGTAGTTTTCGTAGAACGGTGAAAATACGATTACCTTGTCGCCCGGATTTGTGACGCTCATCATTGCGGCCATCATTGCTTCCGTACTGCCGCAGGTGACTACTATTTCCCCGTTCGGGTCAGGTCTTCTGCCGGCGAAGTGCTCATATTTGTCTGCAAGGGCTTCACGGAAGTTCTGGGCTCCCCAGGTGATGGAGTACTGGTGGAAGTCTTCCTTTGTTACCTGTGCAAGTCTGTCGAGTATCTCCTGCGGAGGGGCGAAATCAGGGAAGCCCTGGGAGAGGTTGACTGCGTTGTACTGGTTTGAGATTCGGGTCATTCTTCTTATTACTGAATCGGTGAATGTGTCTGTTCTGTTTGAAAGGGATGGCATGGTATCAGCTCCTGTTTTAGTTTTTTATTTTATATTCTTATTATGAGGGGGGGGATTTATTTCAGGCTTTAACGGTCTCGTTTTTATTTTAAGGGGCTTTGCGATCGCCCCTTAAACCCTTCGCGGGGGGCATTTTTGTTATGAGTAATCCGGATAACGGTTTCGGGTTTTCTTTAAGGGGCTTTGCGATCGCCCCTTATACCCTTCGCGGGGTTAGTGAAGCCAGGTGCGGCGAATTGTTTCCCATTTACGGTCGCGGGACTGTTCGATGAGGGTTATGTCTTCGTCAGTCAGGTGGCGGAAACGGGACTGTTTCTTCAGGTAGTCTGAAACTGAAGTGAATGTTTCAGGGTTATGGTTTATATTATACTCTCCGTTTTCATATTCTGCAAGATACCAGAGACCGCAGTCAACTATTTCTCTTGCGGCATCTATGGTGTCGCTCACAGGAATTCCCCAGCCGGTCGGGCACGGGGCTATAACGTGGATGTATTTTGTACCTTTAATCTGAGATGCTTTCTTTACCTTGTCGAGGAAGTCGTTCATATAGCCGACTGTTGCAGTTGCGGCATACGGAATGTCGTGGGCTGCAGCGATTTCAAACA
Organism: Oscillospiraceae bacterium; assembly: GCA_045642145.1. Classification (GTDB taxonomy): domain Bacteria; phylum Bacillota; class Clostridia; order Oscillospirales; family Ruminococcaceae; genus HUN007. The sequence continues at coordinate 20,220 of JAZUIH010000082.1, forward strand.
TGTTTTTCTTCGGGCGTATGTTTCCGTGAACATTTTTGCCGGCCGGAGTTGTTGTTGTCTTCGCGCCGAACGGTGTAAGTCCGCTCTTCTGGATGCCGGTGTTCATATACGCCTCGTTGTCATAGCATATATAGATGATATTGTCGTTCCGGTCAATGGCACCTGAAAGAGCCTGTATGCCGATATCAGCTGTACCGCCGTCACCGGCAAATCCTACTGCCGTAAAATCTGTTATTCCTCTTCTGCGGAAACCTGCCTCGATACCTGTAAGCATAGAAGCGGTACCTGCAAATGTTGATATAATCGCATTGTTTGCGAAGCAGAGCTGAGGAAAATTAAATCCGACAGCGGACATACATCCTGCAGGAAGAACTGCAACGGCGTTTGGTCCGAGCACCTTAAGTGCATTTCTTACAGCGAGGCTTCCGCCGCATCCTGCACACGCCTTGTGTCCGTAGAAAAATTCATCCTTACAGAGATCCTTTGCGTTTATACTCATTTCTCATCCACCCCGATTCCGATAAAGTTCACTTTCTCAGTTCCTTTTTCCGTTTTCTCAAAAATTTCTTCTATATCCGAAGCTGAGATGTTTCTGCCGCCGAGACCGCCGATAAAATTATACGACGGGATCTTTATTCCGGCTGTGAGCAGAGCTGAGTTTACATTTGTAAATACAGCACCTTCATTTCCGAAGGAAATATCCTTCTCAAGAACGGCAGCAGCCTTTGCATTTTTTACTGCAGCTGCAATTTCATCCGCAGGGAAAGGACGCATATATCTTATGCGAACCACGCCTGCTTTCTTCCCTGCTGCTCTGAGTCTGTCAGCAGTTTCACGGCAGAGACCTGCTATTGTTCCAAGAGTGATGATTATATAGTCAGCATCCTCTGTTTTGTATGTATCAATAAGTCCTGAATACTTCCTTCCGAAGATATCCGCGAACTTCTTTTCAGTTTCGCTGATTACTGAAACTGAGTTCTTCAGAGCACGGTGCTCCTTGTACTTGAAAATGTAATTATAGTCAGGTCCGGCTGAAAACGCCATGTTCTTCGGGTTGCTCAGGTCAAGTTTGTTTTCGGTCTCATAAGGTTCAAGAAATCTGTCAGCATCAGCACTGTCAGGTATATCAACCTCCTCATATGTGTGTGTCAGGATAAATCCGTCCAGGTTTACCATAAAAGGCGTAGATACATCTTTGTGCTCAGCTATTCTGAAACTCATAAGAGCAAGGTCCAGTGCCTCCTGAGCGTTTTCAGCATATGCCTGAATCCAGCCGCTGTCAAGCTGGGAGAGACTGTCTCTCTGGTCACCGTAAATATTCCACGGAAGTGCTGTTGAACGGTTGGCGTTCATCATTACTATCGGGAAACGTCCGCCTGATGCATAGTAAAGACACTCTGCCATATAGAGAAG
>JAZUIH010000083.1:0-25378 GCA_045642145.1 Oscillospiraceae bacterium
CTCCTGCAGAGGGTGTCGGACATTACGAGCCTCTTCGTCATTATTCTGAAGTGCATCTGCTGCTTGAACCGGGCGTGAAGGGAAGCGGAATGGTTTTCGGAACTGACTGCCGTGTGGAGATTCTTGATAAGAACTGGCAGAGACTTGTTATGACACATCTCATGGAGAAGAGTCATATAGGTGTGCTTACGGGTTCTCCGCTGACGGATATGAAGATAACTCTTGTGTCAGGAAGGGCACACCTGAAGCATACAGAGGGAGGTGACTTCCGTCAGGCAACCTACAGAGCTGTGAGAAACGGACTGAGATATGCGGAGAGCGTTCTTCTTGAACCGTGGTATGAGTATACTCTTGAGATTCCGTCTGAACACGTGGGCAGGGCAATATCAGACCTTACAAGGATGAGCTGTGAATTTTCTGCTCCGGATATAAACGGAGATACTGCTGTTATCAGTGGTAAGGCTCCTGTGGCGGCGGTCCGCGATTATCATACAGAGGTTCTCGGGTATACTCACGGAAAAGGAATATTCAGCTGTTCCCTGTGCGGATATGAGCCGTGTCACAATGCAGATGAAGTCACGGAAGCTATGGGGTATAACTGTGACAGTGATGTTGAGAACTCATGTGATTCTGTATTCTGTGAGCACGGGGCGGGGTTTGTTGTTAAGTGGGATGAGGTTGGCAGATATATGCATCTGCCGGGAATCCCGGGGCTTAACTACGGAAAACCGGAAAGTGAAGAGGACACAGCATCTTCATCCCGTCCGTCAGGGAAAACTGTAAATGAGTACCGCGGCAGTATTGACCAGGACAAGGAACTGATGGCTATTTTCGAAAAAGCCTATGGCAAAGTTGGTGAGGACCGGAGGAGAAATGCGTTCAGAACCAAAAAGGAAAACAGGGAGATGAACGTTTCGTACAAGGCAAAGCCACTTCCGTCAGGTCCGCAGTATCTTCTTGTGGACGGGTACAACATCATCTTCTCATGGCCTGAGCTTAAGGAGATATCTAAGACAAATCTTGATCTTGCAAGAAGCATGCTGATAAATTCCATGTGCAACTATCAGGGCGTGTACGGCTGTGAGGTAATAGTCGTTTTTGATGCGTATAAGGTTAAGGGACAGGTCAGGGAGATTGAACGCGAGGGAAATATAAGCGTTGTATATACGAAGGAAGCAGAAACGGCGGACATGTATATAGAGAAAACATCCCATGACCTCAGCAGGGAACACCGTGTAAGGGTTGCCACATCTGACGGTATGGAACAGCTGATTATCCTCGGAAACGGTGCGTTCAGAATTTCTGCTGCAGAGCTTTACGAGGAAGTTAAGCTTGCGGAAAAGCATATCAGGGACTATATAAGGGAAAATACGAAATAAAACAGCGGCGGCATCGCCTGCGATAACGGATTACTTTTTTCGCTGTCGCAGGTGATGCGCTTTTTTCATACAAGTTTGCGGATGTAAGTCAGGGTAAATCGTTTTTAAGTACAAATATATGGTTAGTTAATTTAAAATTCAGCAATATATAAGTAGAATAAAATTAAATATATATTAATATGCTAAAAACTATTGACACACATGTGAAAAATGATGTATAATCTGAATAAAGTTATCGGGGATTTGTTCTTTTTTGAGAAGAACTTGTATTTAAAATTGGTTCGTGGGAATGGATTTGTATGGAAAGGTTGTATGTTGATATGAAAAGGAAAACGGTGAACAGGGTACTGGCCTCTGTGCTTTCGGCGGCAGTGCTCCTGTCAGGTATGTACGGAAGTATTTATTCAGCTGAAACTGCGTCAGATTATTCAGCTGTGGTTTATGCAGCACAGGCAGATATCAGTGATTTTTCATTAAGCGACGTGAAAATGACTGACGAATATGTTACAAACGCATTTTCACTTGAGGTTAAGTATCTGCTGTCATTTGACAACAACAGACTTCTTGCAGGATTTCGTGAAAATGCAAGCATGAACACCTACGGTGCGAAGAGATACGGCGGATGGGAGAACACTCTTATCGGTGGTCATACTGTTGGTCATTATCTTACTGCACTTTCGCAGGCATATCAGAATCCGAATATTTCAGCTTCTGACAGGCAGAAGGTAATGGACAAGATAAAGGCTCTCTGCGACGGCATGAAGGAATGTCAGAAGAACTCCAAGGGTCAGCCGGGATTTGTCTGGGCTGCAACAAAGCCGCAGAACGGCGGAGTTGAGATTCAGTTTGACAATGTCGAAAACGGAAATGCCAAGAGCATCATAACTGACGCGTGGGTTCCGTGGTACACTATGCACAAGCTTATTGCCGGACTTGTTGACGTATACAAACGCACAGGCTATGAACCGGCAAAGGATGTTGCCTCAGGACTTGGTGACTGGACATACAACAGATGCAGCAAGTGGAATTCGCAGACACAGTCAAGAGTTCTCAGCATCGAATACGGCGGTATGAATGACTGTCTGTATGATCTTTATTCAATTACAAACAGCAAAAAGCATGCTGATGCCGCTCATTACTTTGATGAAACAGCACTTTTTGACAGAGTGCTTTCAGGCGGTGCAAACGTTCTGAACGGAAAGCATGCAAATACAACCATTCCGAAGTTCCTCGGTGCTCTCAAGAGATATATGGTACTCGGAAGCGGAGCAGACGGCTCAGACAAGTATCTTAAGTATGCTGAAGCTTTCTGGAATATGGTAACCACACATCACACCTATGTAACAGGCGGCAACAGTGAGTGGGAACACTTCGGCATGGATGATGTTCTCGACAAGGAGAGAACGAACTGCAACTGCGAAACATGTAACTCATACAATATGCTCAAGCTCAGCCGTGAGCTTTTCAAAATTACCGGCGATAAAAAGTACATGGATTTTTATGAGAAGACATACTACAATTCAATTCTCTCATCGCAGAATCCTGAAACAGGTATGACAACCTATTTCCAGCCTATGGCTACAGGCTACTTCAAGGTTTACAGCTCAGAGTTTGACCATTTCTGGTGCTGTACAGGCAGCGGTATGGAAAGCTTTACTAAGCTCGGTGACACAATGTACATGAAGAACGGAAAGACACTTTATGTAAACCTCTATCAGAGCTCGGAGCTTGACTGGAAGGAGCAGGGCGTAAGGATTATTCAGAACAGCACTATTCCGGACGGAGACAAAACCACATTTACCGTTGACGGTTCAGGTTCACTTGATCTCAGATTCCGTATTCCGGACTGGATTGCAGGCAGCATGACAGTTATGGTAAACGGTGTTAAGTTTGCATATACTGAAACTGACGGATATGCATGTGTAAACAGGAATTTCAGCAGCGGTGACAAAATTGAAATAACAATTCCTGAGAAGGTATATGCACATTCACTTCCTGACAACGGCGGAAACGCATATGCATTTACATACGGCCCTGTTGTTCTCAGCGCTGAACTCGGAACATCAGACATGAAAAAGGGCTCCACAGGTATGTGGGTTTCAATTCCTGACAAATCTGTTATCAGCGATGACACGATTTATGTAAACGGCGAGAACGGTTCAGTTGAAAGCTACATGAGTGATATTGACAGTTTCCTTGTGAAGGATTCGTCAGGACTTAAGTTCACTCTTACCGGTACGGACAAAAAGCTTGTGTTTACTCCGCACTACAGACAGTATCAGCAGAGATACGGTATTTACTGGCACTATAAAAATTCAGGACAGGTTGTTGAAAAGCCGGTAAAGAAAGCTGAGTTCACAGTTACTGACACTGTACAGCCAGGTTACGGACAGTATGAAAATGATGAGCTTCACAGTATGACAGAGTTCCTTTCAAAGTCAGTTACTGATGACAGTACATACAGATACACTACATCCGGAAACGGATATTTCGGATACCGTATGGCAGTTGACGATACTGCTTCATATTCACAGCTTACCGTTACATTCAGAAAGGAAGACAACGGAAAGACAGTAAGAATCCGTACAGGAAACAGAATTATTTTCAGTCAGAAGCTTAACTATACCGGAACTGAAAGCACATATGACGTAAAGCTCAGAATTCCTCAGGAGGTAATTGAGGCAGCAGCTGAGGTTGAGGCCATGGGTGAGAAAAAGAAGGTTGTTGACGTGTATTTCTCATCAGCTGACGGTAAGGAGAGCGCAAGAGTATGCGACTTTATCTATATGACTGCGGTAAAGCAGCTTTACACAACCGATTCGAAGACAGCTTACTTCGTTGACTGCGGAGACCACAATACTTCCACGGTAACAGGTACTGACAAGTTCGGATTCTTTAACAGTGTTACCGACAGAGTATACGGACCGGATGATGTAACAGGTGCAAGATGGGGCGTTATTGATGATACAGACGACCAGTATAACGGCTCATCAAAGAGCAGAGGCGTATACACTGCAAATACATGGTGTCAGGAACAGAACACAGCTGACGGCCAGAACAAGGAAAACAGCAACCGATACACCAAAAATCAGTATGAAAACAATATCGACAGACACATTGACTACGGTTTTGATCTTCCTGACGGTGAGTACAGTATTGAAGTAGGTTTCTGTGACCCGTGGAAATGCTCTGACAAGCCGAGCGTATACGCAAACTACGGTAAGGAAAACCAGAGTGTTATAGCTGAGAATGTGTCACTTAACGGTTCAACCGGTTCTGCTAAGGGAACAGCGTCTGTAACAGACGGAACACTTACTCTTAACTTCAGATCAGCTGACAAGGCTATTAATGTAAGCTATATTATTATCAGAGCCGCAGACGGCAGTTCGTTTGAAGCTCCTTCTCCTTCACTTCCGGCATTTAATGCGGGTATCAAGGGAGATGTAAACTCAGACGGAAAGCTTGATGCATCAGATGCGGTTACCATGCAGAAGTTTATGCTTACTGAAAACCAGCTTGTTGACGGATACAACGCAGATATGGACAGCTCAGGCAGTCTCGGCATTGCAGACGTTATTCTTCTGAAAAATGTACTTGTAAAGTAAAACCGATAATATCACTATCCTTTCAAAAATAATATAAAACAGGACGGCTCCCGGCATGAACGGAGAGCCGTTCTGTTTTTGCGTTTCATGTTGAATTATGAATAAATCCGTGATATAATATCATATGAATGTGACAGTGAAAACGGATCATGAAAAGGGGGATATGATTATGTTTAAAAACAAAACAGTTGTTATTACAGGAGGCGCACACGGCATCGGAAAATGCATTGCTGAGGAGTTCGAAAAGAACGGAGCCAATGTATGCGTTATTGACAAGGCGCCGGAGGGAAGTCACTTTAAGGGAGATATTGCGGACAGGTCGGTACTTGAGAAGTTCGCAGTGAGCGTTATTGTAAAATACAGTCATGTTGACGTGCTTGTAAACAACGCGCTTCCGGTTATGAAGGGCATTGACGAATGCAGCTACGAGGACTTTGAATATGCGATGCGTGTGGGCGTTACTGCACCGTTTTATCTTTCAAAGCTGTTCATGCCTTATTTTAACGAGGGGGCAAGTATTGTAAATATTTCATCCTCACGTGACAGGATGAGTATGCCGCAGACCGAGAGCTATACGGCAGCAAAAGGCGGTATTTCCGCACTTACACATGCACTTGCGGTCAGCCTGAGCGGAAAAGTCCGGGTAAACAGCATTTCACCGGGATGGATAGATACTGATTTTACAAGGTACACAGGACCGGATGCATACCAGCAGCCATGCGGAAGAGTCGGAAATCCGCTTGATATTGCTAACATGGTGCTGTACCTGTGCTCGGACAGGGCAGGCTTTATAACCGGTGAGAACATCTGCATTGACGGCGGAATGACAAAACAGATGATTTATCACGGCGACAACGGATGGCAGCTCGGAGAACGCTGACAGTCACACTGACGGAGGTAAAAAAATATGCCTGTATACGGACTTGAAGAGGGAGTAATATATTTTCCGGACCCGACTCTTGCTGAAGAGGACGGTCTGCTTGCAGTCGGGGGAGACCTTTCGGTGGAAAGACTGCTGCTTGCATACAGCAACGGCATTTTTCCATGGTATAACCCTGAGGACCCGATTATGTGGTGGTGTCCGAAGCAGCGATATATTATCAGACCTTCGAAGATTCATGTTTCCCATTCGATGAAAAAGTACATGAGGAAGCATGACGTGAAGATAGTTCTCAACAGGGACTTTGCAGACACAATGCACCGCTGCCGCACAAAGCGCGAGTTTAAGGAAGGTACATGGATAAGCGATGATATGGAGGCTGCGTACCTCCGCCTTCACGAGGGCGGCTGGGCAGTGAGCGTGGAAGCCTATTCCGACGGACAGCTTGCCGGCGGCCTCTACGGCGTGTGCCTCGACAGATGCTTCTTCGGTGAGAGCATGTTTTCCGACATGGAAAACGGCTCCAAGATAGCCCTTATTCTCCTCGCAGAGATACTCGAACAGAACGACTTCCTGATGATAGACTGCCAGTTTCACACCGACCACCTCGAAACAATGGGCGGAGAGTATGTGAGCTATGAGGAGTATATGAGGATGATTGAAGAGGGGATAGGGATTGAGTAGAGGGAATGAGGGGAAAACTCTACTTGAAAGAGGATGAAAAATATGATATAATTTTACTCGGATGAAACTGAGTCGGAGGTGACCGAGTAAAATGAAAAAGTTCTATGGCAGAGAGGAACAGCTCAGATCTCTTAAAAGGTGTTATGCCAGAAAAGAGATGCAGACTATACTTGTTTATGGCAGGCGAAGAGTCGGAAAGAGCGAACTTATAAAGCAGAGTATCAGAGAATCAGGTTTAAAGGGAATTTATTATGAGTGCAAGCAGACAACAGAGAGGAACAATACGGAAAGCTTATGTGTGATTATTTCCGAAGTATTCGGTATTCCAAAGCCTGATTTTTCAGGAATTGAGGAGACACTTGACTATCTGTTCAGCGCTGCAGTGAAAACGCCGGTTATTCTTGTACTTGACGAATATCCGTATCTGAGAGAAACAGTAAAGGGACTTGACAGTATAATTCAGACTCTTGCAGACAGATACAGAGACGAGTCAAATATAAAGTTTATTGTATGCGGTTCATATGTTGATGTCATGAAATCCCTGCTTTCAGGAGAAAATCCGCTGTACGGAAGAATTGATATGACGATAGACCTAAAGCCGATGGATTATTATGAATCATCGCTTTTCTATCAGGAGTATTCAGATGAAGACAAGGTAAGAATGTACAGTGTTCTTGGCGGGATTCCATATTACAGCAGGCTCGTTGACACTGATATGTCAGTCAGGGATAATATCACGGAGCTGATTGCTTCACCGGGAGCAAGACTTGAAAATGAAGTTTCAATGTACCTTAAATCAGAAATATCAAAAATAATAAATGCCAATGAAGTTATTGAAACAGTCGCAAAAGGATATTCAAGATACAGTGACATACTCTCACAGTCTCATGTAAGCAGTTCTCCTGCACTTGCTGATATACTGGACAAGCTTATCAGGATGAATGTTATAGAAAAGGAAGCCCCGATAAATGATTCCGGAAATAAAAGAAAGACGGGGTACTTTATATCAGACAATCTTTCACGTTTCTATTACCGCTATATATTTCGCTATCTGTCCCAGATGAGTATAATGGATCCTGATGTTTTTTTCGACAGGTATATCGCGAAGGATTTTGAAGAAAAATATGTTCCGTCTGTTTTTGAAAATGTATGCAGACAGTATCTTATACGTAAAAACAAATCATGTGCGCTTGATGAAACCATAGAAAAGATAGGGAAATACTATTATGATGATCCTGTAAACGGCAGGAACGGAGAATTTGACATCGTAACAGAAGACGAAAAAGGATATATTTTTTACGAAGCAAAATTCAGAAAGGAACCTCTGAGTGCTTCAATGATAAAGAAAGAGATAAAGCAGGTTAAGGATACAGGAATGAAGTGCTACAGATACGGATTTTTCTCACGCTCCGGTTTCAGCACGGAACCTGCGGATGATATGGTGTTTATAACTCTTGATGAGATTTACAGGCAGTGATGTTTACTGAATAATTTTTCAGTGAAAAATTATTCAGTAAATTCATTGGGAATAGATATTTATTTTTATTGCCTTGCACATCCGATGACTACGTCATCTCCGTGCATATCGGCTAATTGTAAACGCATTTGTTTAATGTGTTTACAATATATATTTTGCAATAGAAAAAAGACTTTTATATTTTACTAAGTGAGTCAGTGAAAATAGAAGATGATAACAGAATAAGATACTCGGCAGCCCGTTAACGGAAGTAACTGCAGAATTTGTCAGAACACTGACAGAAAAACTGAGTGAATGCGAAATCTCTGATAAAAAACTAAGTGAAGAAAACCTGCTCAGTGTTTCAGAAATGATTTTACTGTAATCAGGAAATAATATTTGTAAACATAAATTCCGGTATCCACCGTGCGGGGCACCCGCGCCGGACGGTACTTTTTTTCAAAAGCCCTTGAAATTGTATAACACATATGATATAATTGTATACATAGTAGTTATACAATTATATCATCACTGCTGTCCGGAAGGCGGTGCTGGTATGTAAAACCACGGGGAGTGTACACGTCATGAATATTAATATAAGCAATTCAAACGGTGAGCCTATCTATCTTCAGATAGCGAACCAGATAAAAGCTCAGATACTGGAGGGAAAACTGAAGGAAGGGGAAATGCTTCCTTCCATGAGAAACCTTGCGGTTGAACTTCGTATCAGCTTTATGACAACAAAACGGGCTTATGAGGAGCTCGAGAGAGAAAACTTTATTGAGTCGTATACAGGCAGAGGTTCATTTGTAAAGGCGCAGAATCTGGAGCTGTTCCGTGAGGAGCAGATAAAGCAGATAGAAGCACTTCTTATGCAGGCAGGGGAAAAGGCTCAGAAGGCCGGTATTTCCATGGATGAACTTCATGAACTGCTTGACCTTGTAAACGGAGGAGATTTTAATGACTGAATATGAAAATGCAGTTGAATTAAAAGGGGTAACTAAAAAGTATGACGGATTTACGCTGAGTGATGTAAGCTTTTCGGTTCCGAAGGGATGCATAATGGGCTTTATTGGTCAGAACGGTGCCGGAAAAACAACAACGATACGCAGTATGCTGAATATTGTAAAACCTGATTCTGGGGAGATTAAGCTCCTCGGACTTGATAATATCAGATACGAAATGGAGATAAAGAGCCGTATAGCTGCTGTTTTTGATGAGCTTCCGTTTCATGACTGCCTGAATGTCAGGGATATATCGAGGATATTTCAGGGGCTGTACAGCGAGTGGGACAGCAGTGTGTACAGTCAGTATACCGAGAGGTTTGAGCTGCCTTCAAAAAAGAAAATCGGCGATTTTTCCAAGGGTATGAAAATGAAGCTGCAGATAGCCTGCGCTCTTTCCCATAATGCTGAACTGCTCGTTATGGACGAGGCAACAACAGGACTTGATCCGGTTGTCAGGGATGAAATACTTCATATTTTCATGGAGTATATCCGGAACGGTGAGCGTTCGGTACTGATGTCATCCCATATAACCTCAGACCTTGAAAAGACAGCGGATATGGTAACACTGATAGATAACGGGAGAATTCTCCTGACAGGATGCAAGGATGAAATCACAGAATCCTACGGTATCCTGAAGTGCAGCCGGTCGGAAGTAAATGATATTGATGCGACAGACATTGTAAGCGTCCGTGTCAATGAGTACGGCGCAGAGGTAATGGTTACTGACAGGGCAGAGGCAGCACGCAGATACAGCGGAGCGGTTATTGATCCTGCAGATATTGATGACATTATGCTTTTCCACGTTCACAGGGATGAAAAGGAGTGGTCGTAATGAGCAGAATACAGTCGCTTGTTTACCGCGAACTGATGATAAAGAGAAAAAACAACATTTTTTATCTGATATGCATGACTGTCCTCTCTGTATTATCCTGGGCGATGGTACTGTTTATGCGTTTTTCAGACGGGGATGAGATGCAGAAAACACCGGTTTATTCAATTATTTCATCTCTGATTTTCCTGGTGCTACCCTGTATTCCTGTGTGCCAGATTACAGGAGGCGCAGAGGTGTTTATTTCCGATGTAAAATCAGGATGGCTCAGATATTCTGATGTTCTGCCTGTTACCACGTCCGGGCGTATGGCTGCGGAGTTTGCAGGATCAGTACTGTCGGCCTTTCCGAATGGTATTATTTCGTTAATTAATATCGCAGGGTTCTGCGCGGTAACTGAACTCAGATTCGGAGCAGGGCATATAGCTGCCTGGTTTGCACTTCTTGCTTTTCTGAACTTTATAGATATTCCAAACCGTTATTTTATATATCAGGCACGGAAGTATGATGATATAAACAGGCTTGGAAACAAGGGCGGGCTATGCAGCTGTGGCTTAATGCTGCTGGCTGCAGCTGTAATCTTTAACATGCTGCCGGATAATGTGCAGCTGACAGATTATACTGATGCTCAGGACATATTCAGTGCAGGTAATCTTGTATGGTTAATTCCGCTTTCGGCAGCTCTTATGGCCCTGCGGTTTTATGTAAGCTGTAAAGCACTGAAAAAAACAGAACCGGAGGAATCAGCAGAAAATACAGATAAAGCGGGAGCCTATACGGATTTTTCAGAAAAAAGAAGTTTTGTCAGCGGCTTTGCATACAAGGAACTTAAGCAGAACAGGAAAAGCCTTATACTGCTGCTGTTTGTTCCTCTTATTTCACTGGCTCTTACGCTGCTGATGGATACAGTTTTTCACATCATTGAAGACAGTTCGGTGAATGCGGATATAATACTGAATGGTATTTCGCATGATTTTGAAATGATAAGAATACTGACGGCAGGTCTGGGAATAATGTTTGTAACGATGCTCAATAAAGACATTTTCAGCGGTGATGACAGGAAAATATGGGCTTATTTCATATCGTCAGTGCCGTCGGGGGTGCGGAAATTCATTTTCACAAAATACATATTCATGGCGCTTTCCGTTGCGGTGTATTCTGTTTCATTCATTGTTACAGAACGGATAATGATAATTCTGAGATACTGTTTATGCAGTGTGCGGACTGAGAGCATCGGCGGAGGAATAGTTCTGTACTTTTTCTTCTTCATACTCTTAAAATCAGTTTTAATTCCGATGATGCTCAGATTCGGAGCACATAAGGGCAGCATTTTCTCGGCAATACTTATAATCGGGCTGGGATGTGTATTTGTTGCAGCTGTTATCCTGATACTTGCTTCAGGCTCGGGTGAATATCTGACGGAAAATATAAAGGCCATGATGAACGGAGAACGCGGAAACGCAGTAAAATATGCCTCAGCAGTGTTCTGTGTCTTTTCATCAGCAGCCTTTATCCTCTCTGCACTGGTTTCAGAAAAATTATATATAAAAGGAACAAAGGAATACGATAAATAAAAACCGGGGCAGAAGAAAAATAGTATTTAAAATCATTATATTTGTAGTTTAACAAAAGGTACAAATCTTTAGAATTCAGAAGATTTGTACCTTTTGATTTTCTGTGAAAAAAACGGAAAACAGAGACTTAAACAGCAATAAATAAACAGTAGACCGCAATATCTGGTGAAATAAATTGATTGATTACTGCTAAAAATCAGGTGTTAAAGTGGAGAAAAATTATCAGAATACTGCAGAATGGTAATTTTAGCTCTGGAATGTAAACGATTAACCGCGAAGTAAAAAAATAAAACAGTATTATTGTTTGAGCGACGAATAGCGGTTTTAATGTTGAAATGGTATAAAACTGAATATAAATATAGTTCAATATTTATAAAATAAAAAAACGTTGGAAATCCCGTTGACTTTTTTATTTCACGTATGTATAATGAAAGATATGTTTGAATCTAAATTACATATTTCATTAAATCAAACAATAAACCATTGTTGAAAGGGAGAAATACTGTTATGAAAATGAAAAAGTTTATTTTTGTCTCTGCAATATGTACAGTCCTTCTTTCAGCTGTAACCATCGGCACCATTGCCGGAAAAGGACAAATATTTGCAAGCGGAACAGGAGGTGATTCTGCAGGAAGTCTTCCGGTTATTGAAAAGGCATCATCAAGAAGCAGTCTTAATCTTTCTGATGAACGCATAACTCTTTTTATCGATTCAAAACCTTACGATGAAAACCTCATTGAGGTTGACCTCTGTACGCTGAGCGAAAAGGAGTGGGAGTACGACACCATATGTCTTCGTTTTGAATATGACCCGCGTCTTAAGTTCATCGAAGGCAGTGACAATGTAATGTACTATGCCGGTGAGTCGTATGTCCAGGCTCTCAGGTCAAGCGGCGTGCCTATCAGTACACAGAAGAGAAACAACGTATTTGCAAGCTTCATCTTTGAACTTCCTGAGGACACAAATCCGGATGACGTGTTCGAATTCAGGTGGTCAGATGAGGATAACTACTCATTCTTCCTTATGAACACGGATGAACAGGGATATGAGCAGTTAAACTACGCACATGAGTATGCAGGTAATTCTGTAAGAATTACGGGGAAAACGGAGATTTCAGATTAATTCATTACATGATTTAATCAGTGGTGTATCTGAGTAAAAAGCCGTGAGAGGAAGGCATTTACCATGGTACGGGGCGGAAAACACTAATAAATGGTTTTTAAGGAGAGTAATTTTTTATGAGGTTTAAAAGCATTACAGCATCAGCAGTTTTATGTGCAGTTCTTCTTTCAGCTGTTCCTTCAGCCGGCATTGCAGGTTCGGAAATGGCATTTGCAGCAGGAACAGAGTCATACTCAGAGGATTACAGCTATACAGAGGCATCAGGCAGAGACGATTTAAACATTTCAGATGAAAGCATAACATTATTTCTCGATTCATACAGAACAGAGGAAGGCAGAATAAAGGTTGACGTATGTGCACTCAGCAGTGCAGAGTGGAAGTATGACACCATAAGTCTGCGTTTTACCTATGACTGCAGACTTAAACTGGTTTCAGGACCGGATGATATGATCTACAGGTCATCAGACAGCAATTACGACAGATCATTTGTTCAGTTCATACAGTCATATGCGGTACCAAAGAGCTTATCAGCAGATAATCCCGTTATCGCATCCTTCGAATTTGAGGTAACAGGCGATGAGTCAGAACCGTTTGTATTCGAGTGGGCAGATGAAAGCGAATATTCATTCAGCTTCACAAACACGGAAAACCCGGATTACGAGAACGGAAATATGCCTCATTCCAGTGCAGGCAACGTGATAAATACAGTTCCTGTGAACAAACACGAACACAGCTTCACAGTAAAAAATGATTCTCCGGAAGCACTGAAAAATGCAGCTTCCTGCAGTCACAATGCGGAGTACTGGTACACATGTGAGGAATGCGGTGAACCCGGCACAGAAGAGTGGTATGAAAAGCCGGGTACTGTACTGCTTCACACTGATGCTGATAAGAACGGCAAATGTGATGTGTGCGGTGATTCTGTAGTAACAATTACACTGCAGCCTTCAGATGCAGCAAAGCCTGCCGGCAAAAAGGCAAAGTTTAAGGTAAAGGCATCAGGCAAAAGAATTTCATACCAGTGGCAGCGTTCAAAGGACGGCCTTACATGGGAAAATATGAACAAGAAGTCCGCAAAGACTAAAACTTTAAAGGTTAAGGTTACTGAAGAAAAGGACGGCTGGCTTTTCAGATGTATAGTAACATCCGGAAATGCTGTAGTTGTAAGTGACCCTGCATCTCTTGCTGTAGTGGAGTAAAGGAAACGAAAAATATCGTTCACTGTATTTGCTCTTAATCAGATACTAAACACAAACAAACAGAAGCAGCCATGCAAAACGCATGGCTGCTTCTGTTTGTTTTCGGGAGCGGGGATTAAATCAGCTTAGCACAGCCCCGTTATCCCTGCACCGTTTAATCAGTAATCCCAGTATAATGCCATATCATTTTCAGAAACCCATCCGATGTACTCACCGGTTTCAGCATCACTGCATTCGTACAGTCTGAAATAATCATTAAAACATCTGCCGGAAACTGTGACCTTTGTTTCCCGGTTTATTTCATTAATTACATCTTTTGTACCAAAATTAAAACGGAAACGGTTCAGAGCACAGTCTGAACTGAAGGCATATATCGGGTATCCGTGGTTTGATGTAATAAAAGCCTTTTCTATTCCTTCGGTTACCGGATATGCTTTAACACTGATATCATTGAGAGTAAAATATCTGAAATTGACGTGTTCCCTGACAATTTCCTTTTTTACTTCATTTCCGCTGTTGTCTTTGTATGATACATAATCGCTGCTGTCAGGCTCTGCGGAAAGCTGGTATCTGAAAGTGCTTGATTCCCGGGGTGGTAATACCCCTTCAAATTCAGGACCAAATACATCAGCTAAAGTAACTCCTTCGCCGGTTTCACGGTCGTAGCCGATGTACTCTTCCGGGTAGAACTCCAGATAGTCGGTAAAACTGTATGTTACGCTCAGCAGATTCAGTTCGTATTCATGAGTAACGGAAGAAAGCGTGTTATACGGACTTGTACATGGATCATCTATATAGATACGGGCTTTTTTATCACTGTTATGTTCAATTTTCTCCGCCACCATGTTGTTCAGTCTGGTGTACAGTCTGTTTCGTTCCTTTATTTCTTCATCCGTATGATAAACTGAACCGGTAATGTACTGGCCGACCCACAGTTCGTTTACGTCCCTGATTTTATATGACCATTCAGGGATGGAGCTTTCGGTTATTTTCACCTTGTTACCGTCCAGTGCATCATTAAGATCATAATACTTTCCTGTTCTCATAACCTTTCTGCAGCTCGGGCTGAAATTATCATATTCATCGTCAAGCTTTACAATACTGAATTTATGAAAATAAGGAACCCTTCGCTCAAATATAACTGAGTTTACGGTGAATTTTTCCATGGTTCCGGTTACTCCAAGAAAATCGGTATCCAGCTGATATATCCCGTATTTGTTGTCATCAAAAAGTCCCGAAACAGCATCGTTTATATACGGAACAAAATCTGTTCCTTTCCAGAAAAGATCTGAATACCTGTCAATTCTTTTTCCGTTTTCAAGGTCATAGGTAAGCGTCCAGAAAGTATTTATATCTTCGTTTCCCTCAGGATAGAATGTGGCAAATCCGTTGTCTGCTTCCATGTGTATTTTATAGAGTGCGGCTTTTCCCGGAGTACCGAGTCTGTCCATAATATCATCGTATACAAGACTGCGGAGCTTTTCATTTTTTATAAATCTTAGATTTTCAGGATTTTCAGCACTGAATTCGTACTGTGCAGCTGAGAACTTTGATGAAGGGACATAGTCAGCAGGAGCTTCAGGACCGGTACCTTTGGCGCGGTATGCCTTCAGATATTCAGGAAATTCCATGTCCTTAAGCGGGAGATATCCGTTGTCAAGTACGCACTGCTGACCATCCTCTGAGGTAATCCACTTAATGAGCTTTTCTGTTTTTTCCGAAGGATTGTCACGGTGGATGATATATGTATTGCTGAGAAGAGGATAGCTTCCGTCAGCAAGGGTTTCCTTTGAAGGTACAACTCCGTCAACTGCGACAAATTTTATCTGGTCCGAGTTTTCGTACATCTGTGCTGCATAGGTGTAAACTGAATATCCTATGGCATTTTTTGCATTGTCATAAGTTGCTATATGGTCGGCCAGTGAGCCCATCTCCAGAATAGTATATTCTGAAGGCGGTTTCATCAGTTCATATCCGTCCATAAAATCATTCATATAGTTCTGGCTTCCGGAGTCTTCATTTCTCTGATATGGAATAATCTCTTCATCCAGGCCGCCGACCTGTGCCCAGTTTGTATAAATGCCGGAGTAGATAGCTCTTATCTGCTCTGCTGTAAGCGAGTCAACAGGATTGTCTTTGTTTACAATAAATACAAACGCCTCTCTTGCAACCGGTACCAGATTAAGGTGAATTCCTTCGGCTTCAGCCTCTTCCTTCTGAGCCTCTGACAGCGGAACACTGAATATCAGGTCCGTATTGCCGTCAAGAAGATTTCTGAAGGAAATATGGGTTTTATTGTGGTGAACCTGTTCTCTGGCCAGTTTATAGTGCAGCCCCAGAAGACGGGAGCGTATACCCGCTTCGAGCGGAATTGCGGACGTTGATCCGTCCATGGACGGAAGATCATCTTCCGAAATCGGGATAACCGGATATATTTTCTCCTTCTGGTTTTCAGCTTCCTTTTTCTTCTCTGTTGTTACAGGTAACGCTGAAGTTACAGGCAGTGTTTCAGAAACAGCGGCAGTTTCAGTAACTGATTCGTCAGCCTGAAAATTATCCGCAGGCCTGCATGAAGCGAGAGTGAACGAAGCAGTCAGACACAGGCTGAGAGCAAACAGTATTTTTTTCATTTTTCTTCTCCTTTGGTTACAGCAATATATTGTATTTCAGTCCATAACTTTAAATATGTTTTGTGTTTCACTGACTATTATATCATACATTAATTCGTACTGGAATACAATATTTTTACGCTTTGATATAAAAAAATATCACATTAAAAACATAGTATCCGTGTAACCGCTGTGGTATAATTATAGTGAACGCAAAAATCTTTTTTGCGTTCACTATAACTACAAGGAGACTGAACTTGAAAAACAGAATTCTTAAGTTCTGCCTGTCATCATTTTCGGCATTTCTGGCAGACTGCCTGATTTACAGCGTTATGCTTTACATACTTTCTGACTCGGCCCTGATGATACTTGTTTCCAATGTTACAGCAAGGGTTATAAGTGCGTCCTTCAATTATTTTCTGAACCGGAGGTTTGTCTTCGGCGCGGAGAAGAGTGCCAGGTCAGCAGCATCGTATTTTCTGCTGGCGCTGTTTATACTTGCGCTGAACAATGCCGTACTTGAACTGCTGACACAGGTGATTCATATATATGCTCTGCCTGCCAAGCTTATAACGGAGATGCTGCTCTTTTCCGTAAGCTGGCTTGTACAGAGCAGAGTTATATTCAGGAAAAAAGGAGATGTGGAAAAATGCAGGGAAGAAAACTTAAAAGGACAGCAGTAATACCGGCGTACAAACCTGATAAAATGCTTCCTGATCTTGTGAAAAAACTGAGAAAATGCGGATTTTATACAGTTGTTGTTGATGACGGAAGCGGAGCAGAGTACAGGGAGATTTTTGAAGAAGTAAAAATGCACGCTGCTCTGATTACCTGCCGTAAAAATCACGGAAAGGGAAGTGCTCTGAAAACAGGTATAAAATATATAGAACGAAAATTCGGTGCCGGAGCTGTAACTGTGACACTGGACGCTGACGGACAGCACAGCGCTGAGGATGCACTGAGGGCAGTGCGCACAGCTGCGGTTAATCCGGGAACACTGGTGCTTGGTTCGCGCAGAATGAACAGCACGGTACCGTTAAGAAGCAGATTCGGAAACAAACTTACAAGGGCTGTGTTCCACGCAAAATCAGGGGTTCGCGTATACGATACCCAGACAGGACTGAGAGCATTCACTTCTGACCTTGCAGGATATCTTGCCGGAGTTTCCGGCGAACGATACGAGTATGAGATTAACGTACTTATGCAGTGCGCGGCAGACTGTGTTGAAATAATCGAGATACCGGTCACCACAATCTATATCGGTGAAAATGAAAGCTCACACTTTAATCCTGTACGTGATTCGTTCAGAATTTACAGAGCAATATTCAGCTTCAGAAATAAAAGAGGGAGTGAAGAATAATGGCATCTTTCAGAAAGCTGTATCCGCTGATATTCGGGGCTTTACTGACAGCTTTTACAGCATATTCTGTTCTTGACACATTTGTCATATCAAGTGTTTCGCGCGAAGCGGAGATTAACAGTGATTTTGTCTTTGTAACATCTCCGGAAACCACAGCACCGGATGAACAGGAAACAGAAAGTTCAGATCCACAGAACAGCGGAACTCCGGCTTCATCAGCTGCGTCAGCCGTTTCCGGCAGTGTATCCGTTTCAGAAACGGCAGTTTCAGGATCGGAGGTTTCCGGTACTGTATCAGCTGTTTCTGACGTTTCAAACCAGGAAACTGTATCAGTTTCCCGCACGCGCAGACAGCTCAGCAATGATTACTATGACGAGGAACCGGAGTATCAGGATGATGACCCTGGCGTTACAAAGGCACCGGCTGAAACTCAGGCACCTGAGACACAGCCGGAAACAGAACCGCCTCATACGGAGGAGCCGCCTCACGGACCGGTACCTGAAAATGACGGAAGACTGTACATGGACGAAAATATCAGCATCGGAATTATGCAGTACAGGGACTATGACACTGATATATACGTGGCGGACGTTTATGTATCATCCCTTGCATATCTGAAGGCTGCGTTTGCCCATAACCAGTACGGGAAAAATATCAAGGCACATACATCGGATATTGCAAATGAAGCCGGAGCGATATTTGCGGTAAACGGTGACTACTACGGAGCACGTGAGCACGGATATGTTGTCAGAAACGGTGTTCTCTACAGGGACGAGGCATCCTCATCAAGAGAGTGTCTGATGATAAAGGCAGACGGCACATTTGAGTTTTACCGTGAAGCTGAAACAAGTGCGCAGGCTCTCATGGATGCAGGGGCATACCAGGTTTTCACATTTGGCCCGGGCATAGTAAAGAACGGAAGCGTTTCAGTATCCGAAACTGATGAAGTTGCGCAGGCTATGGAATCAAATCCGAGAACAGCTGTCGGCTACGTCGGACCGAATCACTACAGGTTCGTGGTTTCAGACGGAAGAACTCCTGAGAGCAGAGGACTCTCACTGTATGAGCTTGGCGAGTTCATGGTAAGTCTGGGAATTAGTCAGGCCTATAATCTTGACGGCGGCGGCTCATCAAGTATGGTGTTTCAGGGTGAGGTTATAAATGTGCCAACTGCTGACGGACACACAATAAAGGAGAGGAGCGTGAGTGATATTGTCTACATCGGATATTAGGGAAAAGCTTCTTAAAACAGCACTTGTTTATACTGCAGCGGCAGTTTTCTGTGCATTTGCCGGCGCTGTATATGAAAAATTCGGACACGGGGTGTACTCATACCCGATGATTTACGCATTCGGTTTTCCGCTTGCCGGGGGCGCACTTCCGGCTCTTGTTTCAGCAGTACTGAAAAATCCGAAGCTTCCGCCCTGGCAGGCAAGATATTTTTACCATTCGGCACTTGCAGTGTTTACTGTCGGAAGTGTATTCAGCGGTGTTCTTGAGATATACGGCACAACAAGCCGCCTGTCAAAAATATATCCTGCAGCAGGAGCCGTGCTTCTGCTCATATCAGCACTTTCACTGACTTCGCTCTGCAAGAACAGGGAAGTCTGAAATACAAAAAAGAAGCAGAACCCGGACGGGTTCTGCTTCTTTTTTTCATTAAATGTGTGAATTACTTTCTGAGAATAAACGCTCTGAGCTCATCTGTTCTTATCTGGAAAAGATCAACGAGAGCTTCAGTACCAGGGTTTGATGTAAATATGAAAAGAAGGGAAAGGAACATATTCCATGTCATTCCTCGCTGCTTCTTTTCAAGTGAGAGAATTGTCTGACGGCTGATTCCTGCTATCTCAGCAAGCTCTGACTGTGTAACTCCGAGCTTGGCTCTGAGTACAGTGAGATTTTCAACCATTCTGTTAATATAGTCCTGCTTTGTTTCTTCAGTCATAGTATTTAACTCCAGTCTGTTACAAAAGTTTAAAATAAATAAATTATATATCTATTATATAAATTATATTTGCAATTGTCAATCATTTGACTATCTAAAAATGGAGAATTTATGGCTGAAAAATTGTAGCTTTTTATCAGAAACCAAGTGCCTTGCCTACAACCTCGCGTCGTTTTATCATAAAATCAGTAACGGATACATTTTCTCCGCCCATTCCGTTTCCAAAACCGAAGCCGCCGCCGAAACCACCGTTTCCGCCGCCCCAGCCACCGAAGTTGCCGCCGCCGTTTCCGCCGCCCCAGCCGCCGAAATTACCGCCGCCGAAGCCACCGCCCCAGTTTCCGAATCCTCCGCCGAAGCTTCCGTCGCCCTTGCTTTCATCAGCCTGGAGACCTTCAGGTGACTTTGCGATGTTTTTCGCGTACTGTTCTGCTGTGAAGAGATAGCGCGGATCAGTTTTAACGTGGCTTCCGATAAGTGAGTCAATTTTCTTTACTGTATTTTCAGGGTCACTGTACATCTCTGCAATCTGTTTAACATATGAAGTGTATTCGCTGTAGTAGTCCGGAACTGCAAGCAGCTTTGAAACCAGCGGACGTGATGAAGCGTCAGCACCGCTGAGTGCAGTTGTTATGTCGGAGAATACTGACTGTGCTCCTCCCATAAACGCACCGAGTGAAAGGTTGTAGTCCCATCCGACGTAGCTCATCTTTCCTTCGTTCCAGAGCAGGTAGTAGTTGTGAGCCATCATTCCGTTGTAGCTGTCATAGTTGCACATATACGCATTTACTGCAAAGCCCTTGAGGAAGCTTGATACGTCGATGATGTCCTCGATAAACTTATAGTTTTCAGGAGTTACTCTGTTTATTGCGCTGACAACCTCAGTTATATGTGCCATTTCCTCGTCCGGGCCGTACTTTACACTGAAGTCGCTTAGCTTCTGATTCTGCTGGAACGTGCAGCTTACCTGGTCAGCCTTGTAAAGTGTGGCATCATCAGATGTTCCGAGACGCTCGCCCATGGTATCGGCAGGAACCTCGCAGAGCATGTAGAAGCTGAAGAGGGAGCCGTTCATATAGACGTCAGTGTATGCGGTCTTCGGTGCAGGTGCCTTAAGTGCGTGCATTGCGTCATAGCAAAGGGTGTCACGCATTCCTGAAGGGTCACCGTACAGATTGTTTATACAGAATTCTGTAAGTCCCTTGTAGTTCTGGTATTTTTCATACTTG
This sequence comes from Oscillospiraceae bacterium, assembly GCA_045642145.1. Classification (GTDB taxonomy): domain Bacteria; phylum Bacillota; class Clostridia; order Oscillospirales; family Ruminococcaceae; genus HUN007. Next base: position 20,882 of record JAZUIH010000083.1, read on the forward strand.
TCAAGGTTGATTCTGAGTGAGAATTTCTCACCGCCTGAACCTGCGATGGCTGAAAGAGAGCTGAAGCCCTTGGCTCTTATGCCGACATTGACAAGCTTTATACCGTCAATTGTGATGTCAGCCTGATGATATTCTTCTTTTTCCGCTGTTTCCTTAAGAATCTTCCATTCCTGTTCAGGGATATCTATTTTAATGCTGTGAACTTTTGACTGGTCAAACAGGTCCGCATAGAGAACGTCACTGTCTGATTTATTGTTTACTGAGCTGTATTTTTCAGGACTTCCGGTTCTGAATGATTCGCTGCCTTCATGGTTCATCTTTATACCGCCTGTCCAGAGTGAATATGAACCGGAGAGCTTCTCATCAGCAATGAGGATGTAGCTGAACTTCTTAAGAGTGTTTTTGTCAAATACAGCTGTTCCTGAGCTGTCAGTGAGTGTTACAGGATTGTTCTTTTTCCATTCCTTCTCAAGGTCAATGAGCATTGCTCCCGTGCTTATGGTTCCGGCTGTTTCACACTGGCTGTCTGTAGCTGTTGCAAGAACTGAACCGCCTGTGATATTTACCGCTTCCGCAGCTGTCAGTCCTCTGCCGCCGCATGCTGTTATGTCGCCGCCTGATATATTAACAGAAGTTTCTGCCTGTACAGCATCACTTTTTGCCTTTATAAGGACCGTACCGCCTTCGATATCTGTATTTCCCTTTGTTGACTTGATTCCGTCACCCGCTGAATCAATGAAAATGCTGCCGCCCTTTACAGTTACAGATGACTTTCCGCGGAGTGCGTCTTCAGCACCTGTTTCGATACAGATATCACCGCCTGTAATCTTCAGGTCGTTGCTGCAGTGAACAGCATGATATGTTTCAGCATAGATCTCAAGTCTGCCTTCGCCCTTTATGGTGAGGTCGTCCTTTGCATATACTGCAGCTTCAGTTTCAGTATAGTTTTGTCCGTCACGGATGATGTTTACCGTGTCCTTCTCAAGGGTTATGCTGGTCTTTTCAGCGTTGATGATATAAACAGGTGCTTCCGAAAGACCTGTGATTTCAACTCCTCTGAAAACAAGCTTAACCGTACCCTTATCAGTTTCAGGAACGTTTACTGCAATCTGGCCGTTGTCAAGCTTTCCGTCAATGTAGTATGTGCCTGATGAAGTTAAGGTTACCTTTGAGCCTGATATTTCAGGCTTGCTGTCACCTTCTGATGTTATTGTGCTGCCTTTGAGATGAACTGAGGTTTCGCTGTTTGTTTCAGGTGTTTCTGTACCGTCTGCAGGTTTTCCGGTAATTACGGCGTTCTTTGCGAGGATAAAGTCCCTTATATTGATTTTTCCGTCGCCGTCCATATCAGCATTTCCGCTGACAAATGATGTGCTCCGGCTTCCTGTCATGTAAGCGGAAAACAGGACGATATCAGCACTGTTCAGCTTTCCGTCACCGTTTACGTCACCGGCAGCCGCTGCAGATACGGCAGCAGCTCCTGACACGGAGCAGGCAATTACAGCTGCAGCAACAGCAGCCGCTTTTCTGAAATTTGTTTTCATAGTATTTCTCCTTTAAATTTTCTCCCGCTATCATACATTATTTTGTGCATACTATCTGATATTGTAATTATATAACACGCGGATATATCAAGTCAATTAAACATAGAATATGTCATATTAATGTCACAGAAATGACACACTGAGCGGCTGATATGGTCTGTTTCCGTATTTTCAGTACAGCAGTGTATTTTAAGCTGTAAATGCAATTGACTGTTTTTCTTCTTTGATGTAAAATGTTATTGTTGTAAACACATTAACCCATTCATTTACAGGAGACAGAACAGTATGAAAAAGAGAAAATTTTTAAGACGTACACTTGCATTTATTCTCAGCATGTCCGTCGCCGGGACTGCTGTACCGGCAGGGTGCTTTGCAGCGTCAGGTGAACTTTCCGGCGGTTATGACGGTGAGCCGGAAAGTTCTGAGCCGGATTACGCGTCAGTGTCAGAATCAGTTCCGGACGACTTTGAAAATGCACAGGTAACAGTAAGGGCAGAAACGGAGTTTGACGACCGGGGAGCGCTGTCATGTACTGAGATGTATGAAAATACATTTCTCCTGACATACGGGTCAGCGGAGGAGGCATACCATGCATGTATGAGTCTTGGCGCCGACAGCAGTGTTGTTTTCGCTGAGCCGAACCGTATCCGCAAAGCTGCTGATTACGATGATGATGACATAACAGAGATAAAGTCATGGGGTAACAGTTCTGTCGGAACCGACAGGTTCTGTGAAGCTCTTCTTGAACTTACGGATAATCTTCCGGAGATAAAGGTTGCGGTTCTGGACACAGGCATATATGCTGAGCACAGTATGTTCAAAGGACGTATTGCCGACGGCGGAAAGAGCTTTTCGCTTGAAGATGACGACGATATTCCGGATGACCGTGACGGACACGGCACACACTGTGCCGGAATTGTATGCGCTTCAACAAACAGTAATGTTAAAATTTTTCCTGTTCAGGTGCTCAGCGACACTGGCGAGGGCTCGGATATTGAGATTTACTGCGGAATGATGTATGCTGCCGCACAGGGGGCGGATATTATAAGCATGAGTCTCGGCGGATACGGAAGAAGTCACCTTCTTGAAGAGGCGGTTGAGACGATTACCTCAAAGGGGATAGTTATCTGCGCTGCAGCCGGTAACGAGCACCTGGATACCGAACTTTCGGATGAAAATCTTCTGTACGGTAAAAAGTGTGTTGCAGTGGCATCTGTAAACAGTGAGTATGATGTTTCGCGGTTTTCAAATTTCGGCTGTATTGACTTTGCGGCACCGGGAGAAAATATATTGAGTGCAGGTATCTCAGGGCCGTTCAGCCGTGTGACAAATACCGGCACAAGTATGGCTGCACCTATGGTGGCTGCCTGTTTTGCGGATATAATGTCATGGAAGCCTGAACTTCCGGCAGATGAAATTTATGATATTCTTAAGGAAAATGCGGTTGATATCTGTGATGAAGGATATGACAGCCGGAGCGGATGGGGTGTTGTCAGTCTCAGAAATCTGATAGCACCGTCTGAGGAAGTGCCGGATAATCCCGGACCTGAAGATGATAATCCGGATTATCCCTGCGACCAGTCAGGAGTGGTTATCAGAGACGGTGAACTGGTTGCATACAATGGTGATGAAAATGTGCTGAACCTTAAGCAGCTGGTTAAGGACGGAGTCATTCCGGATTTCAGCAGGGTCGGTGATAATGCCTTCAGCCGGAATTATACGATTGAGGAGATAACCTTTCCTGATTCTGTAAAGGAAATCGGAGACAAAGCATTTTACCATTGCATGTCACTTAGAAAAATTGCGGCACATGCAGAAACAATCGGAGAGTCTGCTTTTGAGAGCTGCGGAGCACTCAGCACACTGAGGGATGAATATTTAACATCCATAGGGAAAATGGCATTTCAGGATTGTTCGTCGCTTGTAAATATAAATGCTGAAAAGCTTGATGAAATTCCGGAATCTGCATTTAACGGATGCAGTAGTCTTAAGTCTTCCTCATTTGATTTCAGCAGAATCAGAAAGTACGGTGACATGTGTTTCAGCGGATGCTCTCTGGAGGGCAAACTTGATGTTTCTGCTGCAGAATATTTCGGAGAAAATGTTTTTAAGGGATGTTCAGCAGAGGAGATAGTTTTTCCTGATACCCTTGAGGAACTTCCGGCGGGAATACTGGCTGACTGCTATAACATGAAAAAGATATCTGCTCCATCCGTAAGGAAAATCGGAGCCCAGTCCCTTGCTCTCGGCAGGAGCTTTCTGTCGGAAGATGATATGGTTGAGTGCGATATCGACTTTTCTTCAGTAACTGAAGTCGGAAAGTATGCGTTTTCAGGGTATGTATTCAGCGGACCGGTAAGCTTTGATTCGATAGGCAAAACCGCAAATCCTGCTTCATTTGCCGGATGCTACGGTGAATCACTCAGCCTTCCGTCGGTGGTTTCCTTCACTGAAGAAACTGATTTTTCACAATATGAAGGAGAATATTTTTTCAATACAGTTTATGTGGAAAACGCAGTGAATATCAGTGCACTTAAGGAAGGAAAATTCAGAGTGCTTGTTCCCGGAGACAGAACTAACACAGGAGTGCTGTCAGACGGATTTTCCGGAATTATAGCGAGCCGTACAGAAAACAGTGAAATCAGAAAAAAAGCTGAGGAAAACGGAACAGAGTACGGTGTGCTTCCTCTGATTTTCGGAAGTGAAGACGATGTCTGCTGTCACGAAGGCGAAGAATTCTTTCTGAATCTTTACAGTGCCGGAGAGGGTGTTTCGGCTGCGTGGTACAGATACAGTCCGGAAAGCGGTGAGAAAATACAGATTCCGGGTTCAGGATTATGTCCGGTTTCCGTGGACACTGATAACTGCGGCACATGGATATATATTCTGCGTCAGACCGCTGAAGACGGAACAGTACTAAATGAGAAAAAAATAAAGGTTACTGTAAACGACA
>JAZUIH010000084.1:0-27212 GCA_045642145.1 Oscillospiraceae bacterium
GGAGCCGGAGCAGGTGCAGGAGCCATGGCAGGAGCAGGATCAGAAACTGGTTCCGGTTCCGGAGAAGAATCAGGTTCAGAAACCGGTTCGTATACCGGCTCAGCAGACATGTTCTGTTCAGGAGCCGGTGCTTCAGCTTCAGCCGGAACTTCATTTACACAGGCCTGGGCATTGTCCTCAACGTCCTTGTAGAAAGGACCGTTTATATGCATCTCGTCTTCCGGTTCAGCTTCAGCTGATGATTCGGAAATCTGAATCTTTTCATGAGGCAGCCATTTTTTCAGCTTTGATACAATGTCCTTTATTTCTATCGGCTTTGCAACGAAATCGTTCATACCTTCACTCAGGAACATGTCCTTGGCATTGGCAACGGCATTGGCAGTAAGCGCGATAATTGGTGTTTCCTCGTAGTCAGGGAATGTTGTACGGATCATATGTGTAGCTTCGACACCGTCGATTTCAGGCATCATATGATCCATGAAGATAAGGTCAAACTTTGTCTTCTTGATCTTGTTGATTGCATCCTTGGCACCTGTTGCGGTGTCTATCTGCATGTTAAGCGGCTCGAGAAGACCCTGTGCAACCGTAAGGTTGATTGTGTTGTCGTCTACGATGAGAATATGTGCATCCGGTGCTGTGAACGGGAAGTCGTCACCCTCGAAGTCAGCAAATGCAGCATAGTCATCTCCTATTCCGAGAATTGAATAGAGAGAAAGCACGTAGATAGGTTTTCTGATAGTCCGTATATTTACAACGTTAAATCTCTTGAGACTCTTTCTGTTTTCAATAACGACACACTGAAGCTTAGGGTTGTTTGTTACGAAGTCCTGTATTTCCTTCGAGAAGAGGTTCTCCTCAATGAACATGAAGTCAAAGTCAAGTGCATCCATGTAGTTTTCCTTGGTGATAACCGTATATGATGCATTGAGACGTGAAAGGTCCTTTACAAGCTGTGCACAGATGTACATGTTCTGTGAAATAACGGCAACGGATATTGTTTTGTCCGCCTTCGGTACAGACGGTTCCTTGCTGACGATTTTCTGAGGTATGAAGAAGGCAAATGTACTTCCTACATTATATTCACTTTCAACGTCGATAAAACCACCCATAAGTGCAAGAAGCTGCTGTGTGATAGCAAGACCAAGTCCTGTACCCTCGATGTTTCTGTTTCGTTTGCTGTCGACCTGCTGGAAGGATTCGAAAATCTTGTCGAGGTTTTCTTCCTTGATACCGCTTCCCGTGTCACTTACAAGAACCTTCAGAGTACCTTCATCAGGACCTTTTTTCTTGAATTTGAGCTTGAGCTGTACCTGTCCCTGCTTGGTAAACTTGATTGCATTTGTAAGAAGGTTGATGATAATCTGCTGGATTCTGATATTGTCACCGAAGAGCTTGTGAGGAATCTCAGGAGGAGCATCAACTGTAAATTCGATATTTTTGTCGCCGATACGGCTGTTAATCATACTCGCGATATCGTTAATCATTGAGAGCGGTTCGTAAGCCACTTCGATGATTTCCATTTTACCTGATTCAATCTTGGAGAAGTCGAGGATATCGTTGATGATTGTCAGAAGGTTTTTGCCTGATGCACGTATCTGGTGAATGAAGTCACGCGCAGTAGGGGACATTTCCTCACGGAGTGCCATCTCAGCCATACCGAGAACCGCGTTCATAGGCGTTCTGATTTCATGGCTCATGTTCGCAAGGAAGTCGGACTTGAGCTTTGCGCTCTTTTCAACCTCGGCGTTGTTTATATGGGTATTGTAGCTGCTTTCAGCAATGCTGGAAAGTACCTCGGAAATAGTGCTGAGTGATACGGCGGCTCTGTCAATCTCCGCCTGTGAAAGGATTCTGACTTTTTTTACTGCGTGAACATAGTCCTCAGGATCAATTCCGAGCTCAATGGCCTTCTGTTCAAACGCAGCAAGGTCAGGAGCCTCGGTGAGAACCTGTCCGCCGACAAAGCTTCCTATCATGGTTCCGTTGGCAATGATAGGTGCTGCAAAGTCAACAAGACCGGCATGACAGAAGTACGTGCAGGCGCTTTTGGTTTCGAGTGCCATCTCAGCGCCTCTTCTGTCACATTCCTCGCAGCGCTTTCTTCCTTCAGCTGAAATTCTTGTAAGTGTTGAGCAGAAGTCACAGAAGTTTGAACCGTTTGTAACCGGTACCCCGTAAATATCCGTAATTACACTGGCCATTCCTGTAAGGTCAGAGAATGAATTCTGTATTTTCTGCAGTACATCTATATCAATAAGATCGGTCAGATACATATTCTCCGTGTTCATAGTATAATCCCCTTTTCCTTGTTATCTTATAAGCCCGTAAATTGTCGAGAACAGTTTTTCCATATTTATAGGCTTAAGTACATACCCCTGTGGTTTGAGTGACAGAACCTCCTGGATTTTCTTTCTGTCAGAAACACCTGTGAGAAAAACTATCGGTGTGCTGCATGCGTTAGGCAGCTTCCTCAGACGCTGAAAAACCTGAGGGCCGTTTTCTCCCGGCATTTCATAGTCAAGAAGTATAAGGTCTACTGTCTTGTTTTCGAAGTACTTGTCAATAAGATCGGCGTTGAGCATTGTTGTGATATTGAAGAAATCACTGCACGCGCTCTTTATAAGGCGAAGTATGCTTCTGTCATCATCAATAACGAGAATATTGGCCTTTGAGTTCTTTACATCAGGCTCGTCGATAATCTTGTCCGCCGGAATCGGTTTCGGCGGCGGTGTCTGTTCCTGCGGTTCCTCCTCTGTCTTTGCCGGTTCCTGCTTTGGTTCAGGCTCAGGCTGAGGCGGGATAACCTTCGCATCAGCGGAAGGTCTGCTGACAGGTGCGGCTTTTGGAGTCGATATAACAGATATAGGTACAGGACCTGAAGAACGTGCCGCACGCTGCTGAACTGCCGGTGTTCCGGCGCTCATTGCCTGTATTATCTTTGTTATCTCCGCGATTATGGTTTCCGGTGCGGAGTCTGCTGATAAAATAAGATCAGGCTTCTGAGGAAGTCGTGAGAGCATATTGCATGCTGTTTCATCACCGATTACAACAATCGGTACGCTGCTGAAGTCATGACTGCTTTTAAGTGCACGCATCTGTGTGATAAGTGAACCGCACTGTGCACCTTCATTAAAGCAGACATAAGCCTCAGGCCTGAACAGCTTGAAGTGATTGGCGATATCGTCAAGACACTCGGATGTACTCAGACAGTCAAAAGCCTGTGAAGTTGTTTTGAAAAAGTCGCTGATAACAGCGGTGTGTTTTGAATTCAGAAGAATCCTGTATTTCATATGTTATTCCCCTTCCCTTAATCAGTCCGGGTGACTGATGTTATATCATATATGATTATTATATCATAAAGTTGAACAAAAAATCAATGGCGAAATAACGAAATATTTGGCGTTGTGATGTAAATAATACATAAAAAGCGCGCCGAAGCAGTGATGATGTACTGTTTCGGCGCGCTTTGGGCACTTGTTTATTTTCCTGATTTCTTTTTTTCCTGCTTTTCAGGTTCAGTGAACTGACAGCAGCAGATGCCGAGAATGAACCAGATAAACGGTGTAACTGTTGCTGTGCTGTTTGTTATAAAAGCTGTTACGATGTAGAGGAGTGAAGTAACAACTGAAGCTCTGAAAATCCAGCTTTTGTCTGAAACTGCTGATTTTATGCTGTTTGCAGCAGAATAGAAGAGAAGGGCAGTAAACGCGGCTGCTGCCGGAATACCAACTGTTGCAGCATAGAAGAGGTATTCACTGTAAGGACGGTCAGCTGAGAGAGGAACATCATTGAAAGAACCTTTTCTCTGCAGGAATACGAAGGCGTCAGGTCCTATTCCTGTTACCGGGAACTGCTTTATTACGTCATAAGCCTTGTTCCACAGGAACGGATACACTTCCTTAATGCTGTGAATATCGAAGCTGCCTTCATAATCTGCACTGTACTGTCCGAATGCGGCGATACGTCTGCATCCGTCCTGCCAGATTACTTCACCGTCATATATGCCGAATCCCTTGACAAGTATGAATGCAATGGCAGCACCAAAGCCGGCAACAGCGAGGACAAGTACTGATCTGCCTGATTTGTCTTCCTTTCCTGTTCTGATGCAGTCAGCTGTGAGAGCAGCGAGAATTACTGCAGCGCTTACGTAGCCGATAAGAGTCTGTGTTTTTACAAGGAAGAATGAAGCAGGGAGAACGGTTAATCTGTAGATTACGGAGAAGCCCTGTGTTTTGTCGTGCATGGCTCCGAATGCTGAGAAGACAAGTCCTGCTGCGAGAAGTGTAGCAAGAAATGCAGGGCTTCCGGTCGTTCCGCTTGGAAGCATAGGATTTTTTATAAGGTACGGTATCCTGTAGTACATTGAAGGGAAGGACGGAATAAACTGAAGAGCTGACCAGATGCATTCAAGGAGTGTTACAAGTGAGAAAACACGCAGAATGCTGTTTAAGCTTTTTTCACTGTTTACTGACATACTTCCGAGAAATATAAACACGTAGCTGAGAAGAACCATCATTCCCTCATAACGTCCGTATCTGAATCCGAGAAATGCATTGTAGTCCTGTACGGTTGTTATTGCGTTTACGTATGAGATATACATGAACACAGTAAGCACAAGGCATATAACCGCCGCTGCAATCTGTTTTTTAGTCAGTGTCTGCTTTATAAGTGCGATGATAAATACCGATATGCCAAGTATTCCTGCGATTCCGAGTCCGACGGAGGGAAGTATCTTCCAGTCAAAGGTAGCTACGCTTATCGAACCGTTTGCGAGGATTTCAGCAGCTGCTGAACTGACAAACATCAGTAAAAATCCGGTAATGAACAGAACAGAAGCAGTTTTGTTGAACTGACTGTTTGTCATGTTGAGGATAAAGTTTGATTTTTCGGTGGTGCCGAATATGGTTTTGTGTGTTTTAGCCATAAGAAAATTCCTTTCAGAGAAGTGGCATTATACAGAGTTACCCTACTCAGCGGAGTAGGGTAACAAATCAGATTATTTTGCGTATTCAACTGTTCTGCTTTCGCGGATGAGGTTGACCTTGATCTGTCCAGGGTATTCCATTTCATCTTCGATACGCTTGACAATGTCTCTTGCAACAAGAACCATTTTTTCGTCGTTGATGATTTCAGGGAGAACCATGATTCTGACTTCACGTCCGGCCTGTACTGCGAAGCATTTTTCAACACCGTCGTATGATGAGCAGATTTCCTCAAGCTTTTCAAGTCTCTTGATGTAGCTTTCGTAGTTTTCGCATCTTGCAGCAGGTCTTGCAGCTGAGATAGCGTCTGCAGCCTGTACGATACATGCAATAACTGTCTGAGGTTCAACGTCATTGTGGTGAGCTTCAACTGCGTGAATTACTTCAGCGCTTTCCTTGTACTTCTTACATACGTCAACACCGATCTGTACGTGTGAGCCTTCGATTTCGGAAGTAAGTGCCTTACCGATATCGTGGAGAAGACCTGCACGTCTTGCCACGTTTGCATCAACACCAAGCTCTGAAGCGAGGATACCTGCAAGCTGGGCAACTTCGATTGAGTGATTGAGAACGTTCTGACGGTAGCTTGTACGGAACTTGAGACGTCCGATAAGCTTTACAAGCTCGTGGTTGATATTGTGAACGTTTGTTTCGAGAATTGCGCGTTCACCTTCCTGCTTGATCTTGTGCTCAACCTCACGTCTTGCCTTGTCAACCATTTCCTCGATTCTTGTAGGATGGATACGGCCGTCTGCGATGAGCTTTTCAAGAGCAATTCTTGCAACCTCACGTCTCACCTGATCAAAGCATGAGAGTGTGATTGCCTCAGGAGTATCATCGATAATGAGGTCAACACCTGTAAGTGTTTCGAGTGTACGGATGTTACGTCCTTCACGGCCGATTATACGGCCCTTCATTTCGTCGTTAGGGAGTGCAACAACTGAGATTGAGGATTCTGAAACCTGGTCAGCTGCACACTTTGCAATAGCAAGGGAAATGTAGTTTCTTGCTTTTTCATCACAGCTGTCCTTGATCTGCTGTTCATACGCAGCGATCTTAAGAGCTTTTTCGTGAACCAGTTCTGATTCAAGCTGTGAAATAATATAATCTTTAGCCTGTTCTCTTGTGAATTCTGAAATCTTTTCAAGGATGTCCATCTGGCTCTTCTTGATTGATTCAGCCTCTGCAAGCTTTTCCTCGGCAGTTTTAATCTTGCTCTGGAGAACCTCCTCTTTCTTTTCGAGGTTGTCGTTCTTCTTGTCGAGATTTTCTTCCTTCTGCTGGATTCTTCTTTCCTGTCTGGAAATTTCGCTTCGTCTGTCCTTGATTTCCTTGTCTGCTTCAGACTTGAGCTTGTAAATCTCGTCCTTGGCTTCTACAAGAGCTGATTTTTTGCGGTTTTCACTTTCAACTTTAGCGCTTTCGATTAATTTTGCGGCTTCTTTTTTAATTCTTTCTGCTTCCTGTTCTGCGGAACCGATAGCGGCTTCAGCCTGCTGCTGTCTGTAGGCTATACCCTTTTTGAAGAATATATAACCTGAAACACCGGCGCCGAGTGCAAGGGCAAGAAAAACTAAAATAACTGCTGTAGCTGTGTTCATGGAAAAATTATTTCCTCCTTTCACCGGTAAGTATTGAATTGTTCAGAACGATACCTGTAAAAGTCAAAAATATTCTGTTTTTAAACAACATGAAAATAATTTCCGGAAAAATATAAAAATACAAAAATATAAAGAAAAAAACAGTAAAAAACACCGGCCTCCGGAAAAAACGCACACTGGAGACCTTTCCTGTCGATATTCTGAAAAATATATTGAAAATTTTTATAAGTAGATAATTATATATCTGTCAGGTTAAAAATATATTTTGACTTCAGATAACGTTATAGAGAATCTGCTGTTGTCAGCATAAAAAATTGTTAAATGCATCTGAAATTATATATAAATGCAGTACTTCTATTTTATATCTTTTTGGCTTAAATGTCAATAGAAGATTTTGCTATTATATTACCGTATACATGTGCTGACTGCGATGGTTACGTGCAGTCAGCGGGGCAGAGCAGGAAAATATTTTTTTCATACTGAACAAAAACATATTGACTTTTAATTTTTTTCGTTTATAATTAGATATAGTGAACGGACAGGGGAGCCCTGTCTTCATTTATAAGTCAAATCTTTGACGAGGAAAGCCTCAACGGTTATCAGGTCCCTACAGAGAGTTTCTTCATTCTGCTGAGAGAAGAAACATGGATTTACCGCAGGACACCGTCCTCCGAGAGCGTTTAATACACGCCGGATGTTCTCCGTTACAGGAACAGCTTGAGATGCAGAACTGACCGTGACGCGGTTTGTGTCATTTGTGTTCTGTAAAACAAGGGTGGAACCGCATTACTATGCCCCTTGGGAAAAGAGTATTTTCCTGAGGGGTTTTTATTTTTCTGAAAGGATATGAATACTATGGTAAAACTTACATTAAAGGACGGCAGTATCAGGGAAGCTGAAAGCGGACAGTCAGCAGCTGATATTGTCAGGGGCATCGGCGCAGGTCTTTACAAGGCTGCATGCTGTGTAAAAATCAACGGCGAGGTTAAGGACCTCCGTACAGTAATCGACAGTGACTGCGAGTTTGAGGTTATGACCTTTGATTCAAAGGACGGTAAGAAAACATTCTGGCATACAGCTTCACATATACTTGCTCAGGCAGTAAAGCGTCTTTTCCCGGATGTAAAGCTTGCTATCGGACCTTCAACTGACACAGGCTTCTACTATGACTTTGACGTTGAAAAGCCTTTTTCAGCTGATGAGCTTCTTCAGATTGAAGCTGAGATGAAAAAGATTGTAAAGGAAGGCGCTGAACCTGAAAAGTTTGAGATGGCTCCTGCTGACGCAATTGCTTTCCTTAAGGAGCAGGGTGAACCATACAAGGTTGAGCTCTGTGAGGAACACGCAGACAAGGGCGAACCTATTTCATTCTACAGACAGGGCGAATTCACAGATCTCTGTGCAGGACCTCACCTTATGACAACAGCTTCAGTAAAGGCGTTCAAACTTCTCTCATGCACAGGTGCCTACTGGAGAGGAAACGAAAAGAACAAGATGCTCACAAGAATCTATGCCGTTGCATTCCCTAAGGCATCAGAGCTTGATGAACACTTAAAACAGCTCGAGGAAGCAAAGCTCCGTGACCACAACAAGCTCGGACGTGAACTTGAGTACTTCACAACAGTTGACTACGTAGGTCAGGGACTTCCTGTACTCCTTCCTAAGGGTGCAAGAGTTATCCAGCTTCTCCAGAGATGGATCGAAGACGAGGAACAGAAGAGAGGATGCCTCCTTACAAAGACACCTCTCATGGCCAAGAGAGACCTCTACAGAATCTCAGGACACTGGGACCACTACCTTGACGGCATGTTCGTTCTCGGTGACCCTATGGACGAAACAAAGGAATGCTTCGCACTCCGTCCTATGACATGTCCTTTCCAGTATCAGGTTTATCTCAACCGCCAGCGTTCATACAGAGACCTTCCTATGCGTCTCACAGAAACATCAACACTCTTCAGAAATGAAGATTCAGGCGAAATGCACGGTCTCATCCGTGTACGTCAGTTCACAATTTCCGAAGGTCACTATATTCTCAGACCTGATCAGCTCGAGGAGGAATTCAGAGGCTGTCTCGAACTTGCAAAGTACTGTCTCGATACAGTAGGTCTCCTTGAAAACTGTACATTCAGATTCTCACAGTGGGATCCTGCAAATCCTAAGAACAAGTACGAAGGTACAAAGGAACAGTGGGAGGAAGCTCAGAGAGTAATGGGTCAGATTCTTGACAATCTCGGTCTTGAATACGAGGTTGGTATTGACGAGGCTGCCTTCTACGGCCCTAAGCTTGATATTCAGTACAAGAATGTATTCGGCAAGGAAGATACAATCGTTACAATCCAGATAGACATGCTTCTTGCTGAAAAGTTCGGCATGCACTATATTGACAGAGACGGTCAGAAGAAGCTTCCTTATATTATCCACAGAACATCACTCGGATGCTACGAAAGAACTCTTGCATACATGATTGAAAGATTTGCCGGCGTTCTTCCGTTATGGCTTGCACCTGAGCAGGTACGTATTCTTCCGATCGGACAGCAGCACATTGATTACGCTCAGGGCATAGCTGACAGACTTACAGCTCTTGGCATGAGAGTAACAGTTGACAGCAGAGATGAAAACATCGGTCCTAAGATCAAGGCTTCAAGACTTGAGAGAATTCCTTACACATTTGTCATCGGTGACAAGGAAATGGAAAACAGTACAGTTACAGTACGTTCACGTAAGGAAGGCGAGCTCCCTGATGTAAGCGTTGACGATATCATTGCAAAGCTTACCAGGGAAGTAGCAGAAAAGTTAAAGTAATAAATCAGAATACCGGTAACGGTGACTCTGACAACAGTAAAAACAGCTCACGGAGTTTCTCCGTGAGCTGTTTTTTGGTGCGCTGATTTATTCTATAAGGCTGTGATTTCCGCTGGTAATAATAACTGAACGCGTTATAACAAAGTCAGAATCTTCCGGGGCAGGGGACGGAGCTGTAACCGTGCCTGTGCGGAGAGGTGATGCTATTACAGTTCCGGAGGATGCCGGATTCCTGCGAACCGGAATCTCTTCGGTTACTGATGTTCTTCCCTGTACACCGGTGTCACCTGTGCGTTTCTCACCGGACGAAGCTTCAGGACTGCGGTTTCTCAGCCGGAACCCTACAAGCTCGAAAAAACTGAATTTTATAACGAGTACAACTGTAGTGACAAGAAAAATCACTGACAGTATTCCGGAAATCAGAAAGATTCTGTACCACAGTTCAAATTTCATGATTTTCCTCCGTATGCCCTGTCAAGGGAGTATTCTGCTGAAGCATAGGTGTCACGGATACTCCGGCGTATCTGACCTGTTTTTTCAGTTGTTGTCATCAGGTTGTCCGTGTCCTCCCTTATCTTCAGATATATGCTTCTGATTTCGTCCTCAGGCACAAATGCGGCAAACTTAAAGGCATATGCGTCAAGTGAGTTCATTACCAGTCTGTATGACTCAAGAAGAACTATTTCAGTTTCAGTCTGTGACGAGTCAATAAACGAAACAAGTTCGGAAAGACTCTCCCAGTAGCTTCGGTAAATACCGGCGTCATCGCCTTCAACAACAAGTTTCTGTATTTCAGTATGAAAATTTCCTATATCCCGGTATATCCGGGCCATCTGGTACTTTTCCTCTGAGTAAAGCTTCAGATTGTCACCAATGGCATCGGAAAACCATTCAACAGACGCCTTCATTCTTGTTGCGGTATTGTCGCTGCTGAATTCCTGTCCGTAATCATAGTAGTACCAGTACAGTTTTCCGGTTTCAAAGGCAAGAAGCTCGTAGTCCTGACTCAGCTTCAGCTCCGCAAGATTCGGAGTCATCAGTTTTAACAGCTCAGATGCCTCGTCCTCGGTAAATGAAAGGTCCTCCTTGCAGGTGTTTATCAGGCCGAAGTACGCCTCCGTTCTTTCCGGACGCAGTCCGGCAGCTGACCTGTATGCGGTTACCTTTTCCGAATATGATGCTGATTTTTCGGCTGCCATAATAAGACTGTCGTAGCTTATCTTTTTCTGGTGCCTGTATTCTCCGTAGGAGAATATGCATAACGCACCGGTAATCAGTGATGCCGCGGCAGTGAAAAGCGTAAGTCTGATATTACTGTTGTTTTCCGAACGCACAAGTGCGCTGTAGAGCTCCCTGCAGGTCCTGAACCTCTTGGAAGGATTGTCGTCAACACATTTTCTGATAATGTTTTTCATTCCCGAATCGGTTCTGCGGTCTCTGGAGTCAAAGACAAACCTCTCGGCAGAGCTTCTCAGTCTGTTGTTTCTGTCGTGAACCGGAAGCGGCTTTCTTCCGGTCACCATGTGATACAGCGTGGCACCTATATTGAAAATATCGGTTCTTTTGTCAAGGCGCTGTGCACGGAACTGCTCCGGTGCAGCATATTCCGGTGTGTACTGGAGAGGTATGCCCGATTCCATCTGTACAACGGCACCGAAGTCGATAAGCTTCAGTATTCCTGAGCGGCGCCCCGTGTTTATTCCTCCGGTCATGTCACTGTTTCTGTTGACAATCATGATATTGTCCGGCTTCATATCACTGTATATTTTTCCGTAGTCATGGAGAAACTGCATGACAGTGCAGATTTCCTTGCCGTACTCTATTGCAAGCTTCTGCTCAAATGCACCTTTGCCAAGAAGGCTGCTCATGGTGTTTCCGTTTATATAGTCCATTACTATGTACAGATTTTCCGCCGTTTCACTCTGCTGAATGATGTTAGGGAAAAAGTTAAGCTTGTCGTGCTCGTACAGTTCCTTTATAAGCTTTGATTCCTGTCTTGCTGATGCGGCTATCTCCCTGCAGTTTTTCGGTATCTCCTTGACTGCACGGACAGCACCGTTGGCTTCGAGGTCAGATGCCCTGTATACCACGGAAAGTCCGCCGCGCCCCGTAATCCCCTCAATCCTGTAACGTCTGTTTAGAATGAATCCGTTTCTGAGCAAGTGTTGTTCCGCCTTTTCATATGAGTCTGATTACAAGTGAGGATATATTGTCCGTTTCTCCCCGTGAAATGCACATATCCGTAAGTTTTTTCAGCTGATTTTCCGCATCGCTGTCACTGTTTATAAGCTCCGGCCTCAGTGCGTCTGATATTTCATCTGCTGTCAGAGTTTTTCTGAATCCGTCACTGCATATGAGCCACACTGTTTCCGTGTCTGCCGGGATTATGGAGTAGTCAAATGCCGGGTTTTCTATACCGGCTCCCATGCACTTGGTAAGCTGGTTCTGTCTGCTGTCATTTTCTGCTTCCTCTTTCGTTATATCTCCGTTTCTGATGAGTTCTGACAGCAGTGAGTGGTCAGTGGTGATTATCTCCTGACAGTCACTTCCTGTTCTGTAGATTCTTGTGTCGCCAATGTGAGCGGAGATTATTTTTCCGAAACAGCCAAGACTGAGGATAAGCGTCATCGTGGTTCCGAGCATGGTTTTGTTTTCCCTGGCGTATTCGTTAAGATGCTTTACAGAGTCCTGAAGCATGGTGTCAAGCTCTTTGCGTATTTCGAGAACGGATTTCTGTTCCCTGAGGAGCTCCGGAAGTACAGTTTCAAACCACTCCGACAGTCTGCGGACCGCATAGGCGCTGGCATTCTGACCTTCGGAAAGTCCTCCGAGACCGTCGCAGACAGCAGCAAGAATATATTCGTATCCGTAAGCTTCTGCAGACAGCAGACAGAGGCTGTCCTGATTTATGCGGTTTATGGAGCCTGCATCAGTGCAGCAGGCTGATATATAGTTCATGTTTTGTTTCTCCGTTTATTTTATATAGAATGTAAAGCTTCCGGCATCCGTGGTAAACTGACATCCTGAAAACAGTTCAGCACATGATCCGGGCTGAACGGCTTCTCCCTCAGTAAAAATCTGAGTCTCGGATGAGATGAAGTAGGTGCTGGTGCCTTTTTTGTTTTTTCTGTCAATTCTCCACTGCCCGTATCTGTACGGAAATCCGGTAAGACAGATATTTTTTCCGTCAGTCCCGCATATAACATACGCATCACAGTTTCTGAATTCATCACCGGATTTCTCCTCACATTCGCTGAGAAGGACAGTAGACGCTGTCTGAAGACTGTCACGGTTTTGTATGACGCATGTCTGTGAACGCCGCATGTCAAAGTGAAAAATAAATTTTTTCCGGTAGATATAGAACTCACAGCCGTCCGAGAGCTCTGTTTTTTCAAGACGTGTACCGGCTGAAAAGAGCTTTTCACCTTCCTTTTCCATGTATGTTCCGTTTGTTGAGTTAAGGTCAGACAGATAGTACCTGCCTTTTTCCTCAGTGATAACAGCATGAACTGCCGATACTTCGGGAATGTCTGAAAGTGAGAGACCGTTTCCGTCCGTAACCGGATTTCTTCCTATGATAAATGGAAAGCTGTATATATAGAATATGTTTTCGTCCTCATCTGCAAGATATGCCTGATCCGGAAAGGAAATTGTTTCCGCATATCCGGAAATATCTGCAAGCGGTTCGGTTGCTTCATATACTGAACCGGAAGACGGGTGTTCAGTTTTTCTGAACAGTTTGTCAATAAACATCAGTTTAATTCTCCGGGTGAATTTTTTCATGACATCACCGGACAGTGATGCCCTGTATTGTAAACGCATTAAATAAATGCGTTTACAATTAGCCGATATGCACGGAGATGACGTAGTCATCGGATGTGCAGGGCAATAAAAATAAATATATTACAGTGAACGTAAAAATTTTTGCGTTCACTATAATATTATAATGTCAGCGGCATTAATTTTCAATAGAATACAGGGCACCATATGTAAGTTTGTGTATTATAATGGAAACATCTGAAATCAGCATATATTAGTATATATTTTAACAAAAATGTCTATGAAGGTTTTTCACAAACGCAGAAAGTTTCGTGTGTGCATTTATACAAAAATAATTTAAAAATCATATTTAACAATATGCGATATTGACAATTTGGAATATCTGATGTATCATTATACTTAGCTGATAGTGACAGCGTACATAAAAGGAAAATGAGAATACGGGTAGCATCGTATGTTTCCCGGGATAAGGGGGGGATGAATTTGCAGTTCGTTTATGCCGGATATCTTGTAGTTATGTCCGTGTTTATGATTTTCGTATGCAGGATTGCGGACAGAGACAGTGATTCCAGGCTTGCTTCAATTTTACAGAGAGTGCTGGTTACAGGCGTTGCAGCTTCACTGCTGTATGCAGGTGCTCTTATTGTAAGTTCAGAGATTCATGCGCGTCTGCTCTACGGACTGTATTTTTCAGTAACTGACTTTCTGATAGTAATGACTTACTTTTACGTAAGGGAGTTTTCGGATGTCAGCTGCAGACCGCTTCGTGCGAAGATTATTCTTTACACCATATGTGCAGCGGACACAGTTTCCATGATACTTAACACGGTGTCAGAAAATGTTTTCAGATGCGTGCCTGTTGCTGAGGAATCACAGTACAGACTGTACAGAATCTGGAATGTATCACTGCTGTTTATACTTCACAGGGTTTTCATAGTAGTTATGCTGGCAGTTATGCTTTCGCTTCTGCTGTACAAGTTCCTGACCTCGTCAATGTCATACAAGAGAAAGTACCTGGTGCTGTTTCTTATGCTTATGACTGTGGTTATACTCGATATTCTGTCAGTTCTTCTCAGAGTTCCTGTTGATCTTGCTGACGGAGCCTTCGGAATTCTCGGCTTTTCAATTTACTACTACTCATTCCGGTTTATTCCGTATGATCTTGTGGAACAGCTTCTGTCCGCGGCGATAAAGAACATGAACGACGGAGTAATGTGCTTTGACTCAGAGGGCAAATGCATTTACGTAAATGAAGTTGTTGAGAATTTCTCCGGTAAGAAAAATGTCCCTGCCAGGATTGAAGATCTTATGAAATATCATAAGGATATAAATCTTGACGGTGTTGAAAGCATGGACTGGCTTCATTCACAGGATGACAGATACTATCATGTTTCATACAAGGTAATCAGTGACCGCCTGGGCGGAATGTCGGGATGCTTCTTCGTGTTCCATGACGAGACTGAAGAAATGGAAAAGCACAGGACTGAGAGCTACAGACTCCTGCATGACAAGCTTACTGATCTGTATAACAGAGAGT
The DNA here is from genome assembly GCA_045642145.1 of Oscillospiraceae bacterium. GTDB lineage: Bacteria > Bacillota > Clostridia > Oscillospirales > Ruminococcaceae > HUN007. The sequence goes on from JAZUIH010000084.1 coordinate 14,703, forward strand.
ATTTTTACAGGAGAGTGCGCAGTCTGCTCGACAGCATGGAGGATACGGAGTTTATCATGCTCTGTTCGGATATCAAGGATTTCAAGCTGGTAAATGACGTATTCGGCATGGACAAGGGCGATGAGCTTCTCTGCAGAATAGCTGATGCACTCAGAATTCTGGACAAGTATAACGGGAAAGCGATTTACGGCAGAATGTCAGGTGACAGATTTGCAGTATGCATGCCTAAGAAGTTTTTTGATGAGCAGAAGTGGAATGACAGTATCAGGAGACTTGGTGACTTTTCCGAGAACAAGGCTTATCATGTATATATCCATCTTGGCGTATATGAGATAAGAGACCGCAGCATTGAGATATCAGTCATGTGTGACAGAGCCTTTATGGCGATAAACAATATAAAGGACAGCTACAACGATACAGTGGCGCACTACGATGAAAAAATCCGTGAGGCGCGTATCTACGAAAAGAAAATCACAGGTGAGTTTAACGAGGCCATAAGAAACGGACAGTTCAGGATGTTCCTTCAGCCGCAGATAAATGCAGCCGGTGAGATGACCGGTGCGGAAGCTCTTGTGCGCTGGTTCCATCCGGAGCAGGGGGTTATTCCTCCTCTTGATTTTATCGGAGTTTTTGAACGTTCAGGACTCATAGGAACACTTGACCACCATATCTGGGAATGTGCCTGTGAACGTCTGAAAAAGTGGAAGGATGAAGGCAGAGGCCAGTATCATATATCAGTAAATATTTCACCTAAGGACTTTTATTTTATGGATATCTATGAGATATTTACAGGACTTGTGAAGAAGTACGATATAGAGCCGGCTATGCTCAAGCTTGAAATTACTGAAACAGCGATTATTACTGATGTAAAAAATCACCTCGCTCTGGTTGACAGACTCAGAGAATACGGATTTCAGGTTGAAATTGACGATTTCGGAAGCGGTTATTCGTCACTCAGCATGCTGAAGGAGATAAATGCCGATGTTGTCAAGGTCGATATGGGTTTCCTTGAAAAGGTCAATACCGAGAACCTTGCCAAGAGCCGTGCCATTCTCAGTGCCATAGTGAGACTCTCCAAGAGCCTCGGCATGGAGGTTGTAACGGAAGGCGTTGAAACAAAGGATCAGGTTGACTTCCTCATCAGGGAAGGCTGTGATGTTTTCCAGGGATATTATTTCGACAGGCCGATGAGCACTGAAGATTTTGAAAAAAAATACTTTTCATAACAAATGAAGCTGGTGTACGGAGTGTGTTCCGTGCACCAGCTTCATGCTTTTTATCAGGTTAATGTCAGAACGGGAGTACAGGGAAGGCCCCTGTACTCCCGTTTTAAGATCTGTTTTTTTATTTTTCCTCTTCAGGCTTTTTTTCAGTTACTGTAAACTCTTCCTTTTCAGAATCGTAGTCAACAACAAGCTCTGTGCCCGGTTCAAGGTCAGTAGCGATAATCTTTCTTGCCACGAGAGTTTCAACAGTTCTCTGGATATATCTTTTGAGCGGTCTTGCACCGAATGCAGGTTCAAAGCCGTCCTCTATGATGAAGTTCTTTGCAGCATCAGTTACTGTTACTGTAAGCTGCTTGTCAGCAAGTCTCTTCTGGAGTGAAACGAGCATGAGATCAACGATGCCCATAATCTGCTCCTTCATGAGAGGCTTGTAGAATACAATTTCATCAAGTCTGTTAAGGAACTCAGGTCTGAAGCTCTGCTTGAGGACCTTGTCAACCTTTTCTCTTGCTTCTTCGGAAATTTCACCGTCGACTATACCGTCGAGAATGAATGATGAGCCGAGGTTCGAAGTGAGTATGATGATTGTGTTCTTGAAGTCTACAAGACGTCCCTGTGAGTCTGTGATACGTCCGTCATCAAGCACCTGAAGAAGTGTATTGAATACGTCCGGATGAGCCTTTTCAACCTCGTCAAAGAGTACAACTGAGTACGGTCTTCTTCTTACTGCTTCTGTAAGCTGGCCGCCTTCTTCATATCCGACATATCCCGGAGGAGCTCCTATGAGTCTGCTTACGGCGTGCTTTTCCATGTACTCACTCATATCGATACGGACAATGTTCTTTTCATCGTCAAAAAGACACTGTGCAAGTGCCTTTGCAAGCTCTGTCTTACCTACACCTGTAGGACCGAGGAAGAGGAATGAGCCGAGCGGCTGGTTAGGATTCTGTATGCCTGCTCTTGAACGGAGAATAGCCTCTGAAACCTTTCTTACGGCTTCGTCCTGACCGATAACTCTCTTATGAAGTGTTTCCTCCATATGGAGAAGCTTTTCACGTTCGCTTTCAGCAAGCTTTGAAACAGGTATACCTGTCCATCTGCCGATAATCTTTGTGATTTCTTCTTCTGTTACCTTGTTTCTGAGAAGTGAGTTTTCACCCTTTGACTCTTCCGCGATGCGTTCCTTTTCTTCTATTTCCTTAAGAATCTGAGGAAGCTTTGAGTACTTGAGCTCTGCAGCCTTGTTAAGGTCGTATTCACGTTCTGCCTTTTCTATTTCACCGTTTACAGCCTCAAGTTCCTCGCGGAGCTTTGTAACCTCAGTGATGGCGTTCTTTTCATTTTCCCACTGAGCCTTCATGACACTGAATTTTTCGCGGAGTTCAGCAATTTCCTTCTGGATTTCGCTGAGGTGTTCAGCAGAAAGCTTGTCATCTTCCTTCCTGAGAGCAGTTTCCTCAATCTCCAGCTTCATGATGTTTCTTGAAATTTCGTCAAGCTCTGTAGGCATTGAGTCGATTTCTGTCTTTATCATTGCACAGGCTTCGTCAACAAGGTCGATTGCCTTGTCAGGAAGAAATCTGTCTGTTATATATCTGTTTGAAAGAACAGCGGCTGCGATAAGTGCCTGGTCCTGAATCTTAACTCCGTGGAATACCTCGTATCTTTCCTCAAGACCTCTGAGGATTGAGATAGTATCCTCAACGGTTGGCTCAGCAACATACACAGGCTGGAATCTTCTTTCAAGAGCTTTGTCCTTTTCGATGTACTTTCTGTATTCGTCAAGTGTTGTGGCACCGATACAGTCGATTTCTCCTCTTGCAAGCATAGGCTTGAGAAGGTTTCCGGCATCCATTGCGCCTTCACCCTTGCCGGCACCTACAATCATGTGAATTTCGTCGATGAAGAGGATTATCTCACCTTCGGACGCCTTGATTTCCTTGAGAACAGCCTTGAATCTTTCCTCAAACTCGCCCTTGAACTTTGCGCCTGCAACGAGTGCGCCAAGGTCAAGTGAGAAGATGTGCTTGTCTCTCAGGGATGACGGAACGTCACCTCTGACTATTCTGAGGGCAAGGCCTTCAGCTATGGCAGTTTTACCTACACCAGGTTCACCGATAACAACAGGGTTGTTCTTGGTCTTTCTGGAGAGGATACGTATTATGTTTCTTATTTCACTGTCACGTCCGATTACAGGATCGAGCTTGTTGTTTCTTGCAAGGTCAGTAAGATCGGAACCGTACTTTCTGAGAACATCGTATGTTTCCTCAGGATTCTGGCTTGTAACCTTTGCATTGCCTCTTACTGAGGCAAGAGCTGTCATAAAGCTCTGTGAATCTATTTTGTACTGTGAGAAGATCTTAGCCATTACAGAGTCAGCCATCTGTATGAGTGAGAGTACGATATGTTCTACTGATACGTATTCGTCTCCCATCTGCTTAGCCTGGTTTTCCGCCTCTATAAGTGCGTTGTCAACGCTGCGTGCGAGGTATACTGTGTCAGGCTTTCTTCCTGAACCGGTTACCTTCGGAAGGCCGGCTACTGCAGATTCAGCTGCGGCAGTTACAGCTTCAGCTGATATGTCCATCTTCTTCAGCAGCTGTGTTGTCAGGCTTCCTTCCTGTTTTAAAAGAGCAAGAAAAAGATGAACCTGTTCAATGTTCATATGCTGGCTTGAAATGGCAATATTCTGCGCTTCCTGAATTGCTTCGAGTGATTTCTGAGTGAATTTCTGTGCATTCATATGTTCATGTTCTCCTTCATATTTTTTATACTATTATAGCACTATTATTTCAAAAGTCAAGGATAAAATTGTATAATAAACTGATGTCCTGCAAAACCGGGCATCCGGGGAAGATAAGGAGATTTCGTCACGTAACGTCTGTAAAAAACATTTTGCGGCGGATGCGCTTCAGAGTTTTATATATGAGCGTTATGTGATGAATGTTGACAAATCTTATTTTTAAGGATATAATAATAGTAAACTGCAAAAATATTTTTTGCAGTTTACTATTACATATGATAAATGTCGTAATGCATTTGTATCTTACGGCAGAGAAACAACAGAACAGAATTACAGGGGGTTTTTATTATGAGTGAATTTGCAGCAGTATTTGCAGCAGGGTTTATTCTGGCTTATTTTGCAGTGCTGATTATCAGCATGGCTGTAGCAGTGGTCACACTCATTGCGCAGTACAGGCTTTTTGAGAAGGCCGGTGAAGCAGGATGGAAGTGTATTATTCCCTATTACAATGCATTTGTTTATTCAAAGATTGTTACAGGTAATTACACATATGCGATAGTTTCAGTGGTGGCAGCAGTTGTTTACAGCTTTTTCTGCTTTTTATTCGGACTTACTGAGATGACTGCCATGTTTGTTATAGCCATGCTTGTGCTTGTTCCGGTTATTGTACTTTCAGCCTGGTTTGCATACAAAACGGGAAAAGCATACGGAAAGTCCACAGGTTTCTGCGTTGCCATGATTTTTCTCACACCTTTTCTTACCATTGCAATGGGCTTCGACAAGGATACTGTCTATACAGGTCCTCTTGCAGAGCAGCAGGAAGAAACATATTACTGATGAAAAACGACTGCTTTCAGATCAGCAGTATTAAACGAAACACAATGGTCCTTCAGCCTCGGCTGAAGGACCGCTTTTTTATTCGTATTCGTATTCATAATCCCAGGTATCGGGTTCCTCGTCAGGTTCCGGTATCTGTTCCGGCTCAGGTACGCTGTTTTCATCTTTAAGATAGAGTCGTTTTTTCAGGAACTCTGTGTTGGCGTAGAAGTCAGTGCGGATGATTGACATACCATCCCATGTTTCATCATAGTACCATGTTCCGTCTTCAGGGACACGGAGCTGTTCAGGCTCATATGTGCCGAGTATAAGAGGCAGCCTCAGACTGAGCAGATACATATCGGTAACGCTCATATCCGTGTTTATATATTTAAGAGCCTTGAGTATATTTCTGTTGAACTCAGCAGGACTGATTTTTTTCATACCTGACATGATTCTGGTAATAACCGTGCGCTGACGCTGTGTTCGCTCGAAGTCTGCGTCTCCGACATATCTTATTCTGCTGTAGGAGAGTGCCTGCTTTCCGTTGAGAAGGTATGTGCCGTCAGCAATCGGCAGGAAGCTGTCATATTCGTCATCACCCATTATTTCGTTTACTTCGCTGTAGAGAATATCGTTGACAGCATGTGCTTCATCAGCTGACATGGTTATCTCAACACCGCCGACTGCATCAACTATATGTGCAACTGCTGTAAAGTTTACAGTAACGCATCCGTCTATACGTATTTTGAAACTATCCTCTATGGTGTCCTTAAGAAGCTCCGCACCGCCGTACTGATATGCGGAATTGAGCTTGTCAGAGTCATAGCCGTCAATTTCGGTGTAGATGTCACGCATGAATGAAGTCATCTGGAGACGGTGCTTCTTTCTGTTTACAGAGAGAAGTATCATTGAGTCAGAGAGACCGCGTGAACTCATATCTCTTGCATCCTCACCTATGATGAGTATGTTTTTTACGTCAGACGACCACAGCATTTTTTCCGGGTCGTTTATATATGCACCGGTTTTCTCAATTGTGCCGGTTTTGCCGATGTAGTAAAGTGCTGCCGATGAGTATATAAGAAACAGGCATATGAGTATTCCGGCAAGAAATTTCAGCAGTCCGGCAGGACTGAAGCTTTTTTTCTTCTTTTTCTTTTTCTGAACACGTACGTTTGAATACTCAGCTGGTACTGATTCCTGTGAACGGCTGTATTCGGGCTTCTTTTTCCAGGAAGATGATTCTGCAGACGCTGCAGTTTTTTTACTTCCTGCCGGAGCGTGCTTAGTACCTGATGTACGGTGTTTTTTATGTGTATTATCAGAAGGCGCGCTGCTGTTCTGTCTGCCGGCATTTCTGTTTGCCTCGCTTTGTGCAGCTCTTTTCTTTGCTCTTTCCCTGGCTTCTGCATCGCTTTTTGAAGGAATTCTGAACTGCAGTGTGTCCTGATTATCATTTGAACTTCTGTTTGACATTATTTTTACATCCTTATCCATATACAGTGAACGCCCAAAAAAAATATTATTACGTTCACTTTTATGTTCACTGTAATTTCTGCTTTCACTATATTATACAATGCACGGGGAATATAATCAATAGTCAAACATACAAAAACAGCATCTGTACATATGAAATACTGTGCAGATGCTGTAATATTTGTAAATATAGTGAACAGGTAAATAAAATGGATTTACATCAGTCCTTATAGTAGTCACTGTAGTTTACAATCTCGTCAAGAAGTGCAGGTACCTTTTCTGCCATTTCCTCATCCGGGAACTGACATGTGCCTACAACATGGTGGCCGCCGCCGCCGTACTTCAGCATAAGTCTGCCGACATTGACGTTTGACGTTCTGTTAAGGATGCTGTGTCCTACGGCACATGAACATCCGAGACCGCCTCGACCGTTTACAATCCATACTGAGATATTCTGCTCAGGGTAGAGACTGTATATCATAAATCTGTTTCCGGTATATATTGTTTCGACACCGCGGAGATCAGTGATGATAACATCCTTTCTGATTTCGGTGTGTTCGTGAACCATCTTTTTGAAGAGCTCTGTCTGCTCATTGTAAACCGCAATACGCTCCTGAATATCAGGCATAGCGAGAATTTCGTCAGTAGACATTGTTCTGCAGCAGTGGAGAAGCTTTTCCATGAGCTGATAGTTACTGATTGTGAAGTTTCTGAAACGTCCGAGACCTGTACGCGGATCCATAAGGTATCCGACGAGAATCCATCCTGACGGATTGAGAACCTCTTCGACTGAAAGATGACCTGAGTCAACCTTGTCAACAGCCTCCATCATATCATCAAACTGCGGGAACTTTTCCTTTCCGCCGTAGTATTCATAAATAATTCGTGCACATGAAGGAGTGATACGGCTTTCGCCCTTGTACTTGCCTTCAAGCTGGTTTCTTTCGAGTTCGCTTGAGTGATGGTCAAACCAGAGTCCGCATCCCTCAACAAACGGAACATTGGCAAGTACATCATCCTCTGTAACTTCAAAAAGGCCGTCCTGAAGATCCTTGGGATGAACAAACTTCCATGAATCAACAATGCCCTCCTCAAGAAGAAGTGCGCCGCATACCAGTCCGTCAAAGTCAGAACGTGTTACAAGTCTCATATTTAAAACCCCCAGATAATTTCTATAAGGAAATACCGCATGACCGAAAGTTCATATGTATTTCCGGAATAATAATAGTGAAAGTCAGATTTTTTTGACGTTCACTATTATTATTATACACGGATTATAATTAAATTACAAGTGATTTTATTATAATTTATATAAAATAGTCAAGAATAAGTGTTTTGTATTATACTAAATTACTATATGAAATTCAGGAGAACAGAAAAGCCCGCACGGAAAATCCGCGCAGGCTCTGAATATGTGCTGAATATTATCAGTCTTCTTTTTCTGTTATTTTAATTCCGAGTATATCAAGGTTTTCCTTTTCAACAACTGACGGACACTCTGACATGAGTTCGCTTGCGTTCTGTACCTTAGGGAATGCAGTAACATCTCTGAGGCTGTCACAGCCGCACATAATCATTGAAAGTCTGTCAAGACCGATACCGAGACCGCCGTGCGGTGGTGCACCGTACTTGTAGGCTTCAACAAGGAATCCGAACTTTGCTTCGATTTCTTCTTCTGTGAGACCAAGTGATCTGAACATCTTCTGCTGGAGCTCGTAGTCTGTGATACGGATAGAACCTGAAGAAAGCTCTACACCGTTAAGAACGAGGTCATATGCCTTTGCAAATACCTTGTCAGGATCTGTGTCAAGATACTGGAGGCATTCATCCATAGGCATTGTGAAAGGATGGTGCATTGCAAGCCACTTTCCGCTTTCCTCGTCGTATTCGAAGAACGGGAACTCTGTAATCCAGAGGAAGTTATAGCCTTCCGGAATGATGTCAAGCTTCTTTGCGACATTGAGTCTGAGTGCGCCGAGAACAGGGAGTGTAACCTTGTTTCTGTCAGCAACGATAAGTGCAACGTCACCCTTTTCGCAGCCGAGCTTTTCAGTGATTGCCTTTATTTCCTCAGGTGTCATGAACTTTGCGAATGAACACTGCGGTTCATCATCGTTCCATCTGATGTATGCAAGACCCTTGGCTCCGATACCCTTTGCTGTTTCAGTGAGCTTGTCTATTTCTTTTCTTGTGAGTACTGCTGAAGCGTTCTTTGCAACTATGCCTCTTACGCTTCCGCCTGCTTCTATAGCTGATGTGAATACGCTGAAGCCGCATGACTTAACGATATCAGAGATATCTGTAATTTCCATGCCGAATCTTGTGTCAGGCTTGTCAGAACCGTATCTGTTCATAGCCTCTGTGTATGTGAGTCTCGGAAGCGGAACAGGGATGTCCACGTTAAGAACCTTCTTAAAGAGGTATGAAATAAATCCTTCTGTTGACTGGAGAATATCCTCAACGTCAACAAATGACATTTCAAGGTCGATCTGTGTGAATTCAGGCTGTCTGTCTGCTCTTAAGTCCTCGTCTCTGAAGCATCTTGCAAGCTGGATATACTTGTCGTATCCGGCAATCATGAGAAGCTGCTTGTAGATCTGAGGTGACTGCGGAAGAGCATAGAACTTTCCGTTGTGAACTCTTGAAGGGATGAGATAGTCTCTTGCACCTTCCGGTGTTGACTTCATCATCATAGGAGTTTCAATTTCTATAAATCCGTTTTCGTAGTAATATTCTCTTGCTGCCTTTGCAATCTCATGACGCATCATGATATTCTGCTGAAGCGGCTGGCGGCGGAGATCAAGGAATCTGTACTTGAGTCTGAGCTCTTCGTTTACCTTTGTTTCATTTGTGATTTCAAAAGGAGGTGTCTGAGCCTTTGCAAGGATTCTGAGATCTGTAACGATGATTTCGATATTGCCTGTTTTAAGGTCAGGGTTCTTGCTTGATCTTTCAGCAACAGTACCCTTTACCATAAGTACGAACTCAGCGCGGCATGAAGCTGCTTTTTCAAAGATTTCACGGTCAGTGTTGTCGTTGAAAGCGAGCTGAACGATGCCTGTTCTGTCTCTGAGATCTATAAAAATAAGGTTACCGAGGTTACGTGTTTTCTGAACGTATCCGCCTACTACTACTTCGCTGCCGATGCCTTCAACTTCACCGCAGTAATGGGTTCTTTTAAGACCCTTCATATTGTCTGCCATTTTAAATTATCCTTTCAAAAGTTTTTTTATATCAAAAATTAAGGAATCACTGAAAATAAGATTTCAGTGGTTCCCTGTGAGAGATCTCATATACGGATCTCCCGTTTTTTATGTCATATATTAAAAAGTCCGTTTACTTCGTCCTTTTCAAACATTGCAGCCATAGCTGCTGTTGAGAAGCTTTCAGTAAATGTGTTATCAAGAGCGATTTCAGTTTCGCTTCCTGATTCCATATTCTTAAGCTTTGCCTTTCCGGCTTCAAGCTCATTATCGCCGAGTACTATTACGAAAGCAGCACCGATTTTGTTTGCATACTTCATCTGAGCCTTAAGGCTTCTGTTCATAAGGTCGTACTCTGCTGTGTAGCCTTCAAGTCTGAGAACACCTGCAAGCTCAGCTGATTTTTTTACAGCTGCCTTACCCATAGGAACGAAGTAAATATCGCACCTGTTCTGTTCCATGAAGTCACAGCCCTGCTTTTCCATTGTCATTATAAGTCTTTCGAGTCCTGCTGCAAAGCCGAGTGCAGGTGTTGCTGCACCGCCGAGCTGTTCAACAAGACCGTCATATCTGCCACCGCCGAGTACAGTACCCTGGGCTCCGATATCTGTTGTTATAAATTCGAAAACAGTCTTTGTGTAATAGTCAAGTCCGCGTACAATCTTAGGATTTACCTTGTAACTGATGTTCATTGTATCAAGGAGTTCCTTAAGTTCTGTGAAGTGGTCTGAACACTCGTCACAGAGAAAATCAGTGATAACAGGTGCATCCTTCGCAATGCCTGAGCATACAGGGCTCTTGCAGTCGAGAATACGCATAGGGTTCTTTTCAAGTCTGCCGAGACATGTGTCACAGAGTTCTGAAGTCTTTGAAGCAAAGAATTCCTTAAGTGCCCTGTGGTACTCTGCACGGCATACAGGACATCCGATAGAGTTTATATTGAGTTCAATGTTCTTAAGACCGAGAGTCTGAAGCAGTGTATGAGCCATTGAGATCATTTCCGCATCAGCAGCAGGGGAGGCGCTTCCGATCATTTCAGCACCGAACTGATGGAATTCTCTGAGTCTTCCCGCCTGAGGCTTTTCATGTCTGAAGCATGAAGTGAGGTAGAAAACCTTCTGCGGAAGAGCGTCATTAAGCATGCCGTTCTGCATAACGGCACGGATTGCTCCGGCAGTACCTTCCGGTCTGAGAGTGAATTTGCTTTCCTTTGCGATTACAGAGTACATTTCCTTCTGAACAACGTCTGTTGTTTCGCCTACTGAGCGGAGGAAGAGGTCTGTATTTTCGAAAGTAGGAAATCTGATTTCTCTGAAGCCAAAGGTCTGTGCTGTATCCTGCGCAACCTGTTCAACTGTGTACCATTTGTGGATTTCTGACGGTGTTACGTCAGCAGTACCAAGTGGTCTCTGAACTATTAAAGCCATTTGTATAAAAAACTCCTTTGAAAATGATATAGTAAACGCGACTTAACTGTGTTTACAATAATAAAATAATATAGTGAACGTAAAAATCTCTTTTGCGTTCACTATAAATCCGTCGTACTGAATTACCGGATCAGAACTCAGGTGTGCCGTATGCACGCCAGTCAAGGTCGCCTCTTTCGAGTGCGAGAATGAGTGCTTCTGCTGTAGCGATATTTGTGGCAACCGGAACGTTGTGAACATCGCAGAGTCTGAGAAGCTCGATGTCGTTTGGTTCGTTTGCCTTAGGTGTGATAGGGTCTCTGAAGAAGAGAAGAATGTCGATTTCACCGCATGAAATTCTTGATGAAATCTGCTGGTCACCGCCCTGTGAACCGCTGAGATATCTCTTTATGTTAAGACCTGTTGATTCACTTACAAGCTTGCCTGTTGTGCCTGTTGCACAAAGGTTGTTTCTTGAAAGGATACCGCAGTATGCGATACAGAACTGAACCATAAGTTCTTTTTTCGAGTCGTGTGCAATTAAAGCTATAGTCATTATTGAACAAATCCTTTCATTATAAATTTTTAACCATAAACCTATATCTTATATTTTACCATAAATAATGATTTTGTCAAAGTTATTTTGAAAGCAATTCTGAAAATTGTTATTATACACGATTTATTATTTTTGATTTGTTTAAAACATACAATCTGATATAAAAAATCAGAGGAAATATCAGCTTATTGTATCCCCATAGTGCATATTATAGAGGTCAATAATTTTCCTTACAAGATACTTTGCGTTCTTTCCGTCTTCTATTATTGCTGAAAATGCGATAACAGGGTTGTCGGCAGGTGCAAATCCGATTACAGCTGTACTTGTACGTTCACTTGATGTTGTCTGTGGTGTACCTGTTTTGATTGCAACATCATAGCCGAGGTGATTGAGAGAGTATTCACCGTCAGGTGTATTCTGTGATGCGCCTATCATACCGTTTATGATTGTAGGATAGACATAGCTGTAGTTTTCCGGTATTCTTTCGGCTATCTCCGGCGGAACATCATCCACAAGATTGCCCTTGAAGTCGTATATGCTGTCAACAAGATGCGGCTTGTACCTTACACCGTGGTTTGCGATTGTGGATGCGGCAACAGCCATCTGGAGAGGTGTGATACGTGTTTCCTCCTGACCTATGGCTGCCTGGAGAAGTCCGCCCGAATACCATTCGACACCAAGCATCTCACTTGTTTCCGGACAGGCAATATATCCTTCCGAGTCACCGCTTTCGAGTCCGAGTACTGTACCAAGTCCGTAGAGATGAGCATACTTTACTATCTTGTCTATACCGAGAAGACGGGACAGCTCGTAGAAATAGATATTGCATGAAACCGTTACTGCATCTCTTGCAGCAATATGCCTGTGATATCCGGTACAGTAAACTGTATGCTCGTAGAACTGATACGCTGTCTGACAGTCAAAAGTAGTGTCTGCAGTAACCACGCCTTCGTTAAGTCCGGCAGTTGCCGTAATTGTCTTGAAGGTTGAACCCGGACGGTAGAGACCGTCAGTTGCTCTGTTGATAAGAGGATGGCCTTCGCGGCTGAGAACCTCGGAGTAGTTTTCTATGTAGTCGTCAAGT
>JAZUIH010000085.1:0-15958 GCA_045642145.1 Oscillospiraceae bacterium
TGGTTATGTACAGCTCAAGACACCTTCAACAGCTGCAGTAAGAACAATCAACAGCGATTACACAGCAGGCGAAGCAAAGAGAGAAAAGAAGACAGCTTCAGCTGTTATCATGGGCGGTTCATTCGAAATCGACCGTGTACTTATCGGTACAGCAGGTGCTGTTGACGAACTCGCATTCCAGATGGAGCAGAAGGTTAAGGCAACATCAAACTATTTCTCAAATCTCGTTATCAACGGTACTTCAGCTTCAACAGGTACATACAAGGATACATTCGACGGCCTTGCAAATCTCCTCAAGAACGCTGACACAGCTATCACATCAACTGTAGATCTCACAAACATGTCAAATTCTGACGACTTCCTCGATGAACTCGACGCATTCATCTCATGCCTCGACGGTAAGCCAACAATGCTCCTCATGAACGAAAAGATGCTCACAAAGGTTCGTTCAGCTGCAAGACGTGCAGGCTACTACACAAGAAGCGAAGATGCTTTCGGCAGACAGGTTGAATACTACAACGGTATCGCTCTTATGGATGCTGGTAAGTACTACGATGGTTCAAACACAATCGATATCATCCCAACATCAGCAGCTACAACAACAGCTGAAGGTGCAACAGATATCTATGCTGTAAGAATCGGTCTTGATGGTTTCCACGGTATTTCACCAACAGGTAACAAGATTATCTCAACATGCTATCCTGACCTCAACGCTCCGGGCGCTGTTAAGAAGGGTGACGTTGAACTCGTTGCAGGTGTAGTTCTTAAGAACACAAGAGCTGCAGGCGTACTCAAGGGAATCAAGATTGTTCCTAAGAAGTAATAACTGAAAGGACGTGTAAGCAGTGTTAGAGAATCTTAAAGGACTTCTCGGAGCTTCATGCTCCTGTGGAGATAACACACTGAACGCATTACTCGAGACTGCTACAGATACAATCCTCGACTACATCGGCCGTGACAAACTTCCGCCACGGCTCGAGTCAGTCGTTGTACAGTATGCAGTTATATTATTTAACCAGATGGGCGCTGAAGGCGAAGAAAGCCGCTCACAGGGTGGTGTAAGTCAGACATTCATCAATGATTTACCTCCTGCAATGCTCAGAAGGTTGCATAATTATCCTCGGAAGGTCAGGGTGATTAAGAGTGAGACTGATGAACAATCTTCTTAAAAACATCAGATTTTTCCGTATGGAAGAAATACCGTCCGATTATGTCGGAACGGAAAAGGCAGTGGCCGATATCGGCACATTTCCTGCTCAGGTGGAGTACACAGCGAAGGTTGAACAGGGCACAAACGGCCTTGAAAAACGTTCAGCTGCGAAGTTATACATGCCTTCTGACATACCAATTAAGATTGGCGACGGGTTCTGCATAACCGGTGGCGTTCCTGAATACATGATAACAGCTGTTACAGAATACCCGGACCACATCATAGTGGAGGCGGGGTTATGGAAATAAACGTTTCAAGTACAGGAGTACAGGAGCTTCTTGCAAAGCTCGAAGCACTTGGCAGAAACTCAGAGCAAATCCTTGAAAGAGGTATGGAAAAAGGCTGTAAGAGACTGCAGGCGGAAATCAAGGTAAATACACCTGTTGATACCGGAGACCTCAGAAACAGTATATCTGTTGAAAAGGTCGGACACCTGAAGTTTGAGGTTGGCACCAACAAGGAATATGCTGTCCCGGTAGAATACGGAACAGGTAAATTCGGAGACCCTGCTGTAGATCATACCACAAAGGATTCATGGGTGTATTACGATGAAGCTCATGAACGCTTCGTAACAACACACGGACATCCGCCGACGCATTTTATGCATAATGCCTTTATGGCAACTAAAAACGAAGTAGTCGGAATAGTAATCAAGGAATTATCACAGGAGCTGATGAGATGACAGATTTAAACCCGTATGTAAGTAAAATCTTAAGGAAAATCGCTCCGGTTGAACTTGCCGACGGCGAAACAAGTGAAAAAATACCGTGTATAGTCATTGAACAGTACGGAAATACCACAGACGCAGTAATTGACGGAAGAGAATATCTTTCAGATATCTACATTCAGACAGATGTTTACGGCTGCACGCCGAAGGAACGCTCTGAATTAGCGGCTAAGGTTGCCGACGCAATGATAAAGCACGGATTCGTCAGAACTGCGGGGAGAGCCATGGGCGCAAAGCGCTTTATGATGACTTTCCACGTCAAAGTTGACGAGATAAACAAACATTTTTATCAATAAGGAGGAATTATCATGCCAGAGTTCAGCACTATGGGAACTTATCTCGAAGTTAAGGCTAAGAGCGAAAGCACATGGAAGAAGGCATACGGCCTTTACAATACGCCTGACATGGGCGGTAACAAGGAAAAGATTGACGTAACAAATCTTTCCGACACTCACAAGAGAACAATCGACGGTATCGCCGATTACGGTTCACTCCAGTTCGACTTCTACGATGCAACAGGTGATGCCGATACATCAACAATGATTATGCAGACATACACAGCATTCAGAACATGGGAACTCGCATGCACAGAAGTTGATTTCCGTCTTGTATATCCGGATCACACTGGCTTTGAGTGGAGCGGCACAGTATCCACATCAAGAGACGCTGCAGCAGTAAACTCAGCTATGAAGTTTAAGGTATACAGCTCACTCACATCAACAATGACTGATTATTACAACGGCGCATCAAGAGCAGCTGTTTATTCAGCATCAGAGGATTAATAAAAAGGAAGTGTAACACATGAAACCATATGTACTGCTTAAGGTAGGCAAAACTGATTACAGGCTTAAAATAACCACAGCGGCAGCAATCGAACTTGAAGACAAGCTCAACTGTTCTGTTGTGGATGGAATGAACAGGCTGAACGAAGCCCGCGTGCTCGTGAAATACATTTATGCTGCTGCCAGGGAACTGAACGACGGCATTGCATCAGAAACCGATGCAGCCGGCATACTTGACGAGTATTACATGCAGGGTAACAAGTTTGATGACATTTTTGAGGTTGTGCTTGAAGTTATGGAGAACTCAGGATACATCACTCAGCAGCAGGTTGACATTACAAAAAAAATGAACGCTCAGCTGAAGGAAAAGCAGGCTCAATTGCTGAGCATATAGAAGAGCCGTATAAAATCTGTATTGCGGCCGGAATGAGTCCTCAGGACTTCTGGAGCAGCACTATGCATGAGATTTGTGTGTACATGGAAGCAATAAGAAACAAGGAGGAATGCAAGTTTAAAGACTTGCATTACCTTGCTTCTCTTATACGAGTAGCTATAGTCTCAGCATTTGATAAAGACGGACGGGTTAAGGTTCCGACTTACGAGGAACTTATCAGTGGCAGTATGGAAAGTCACGAAAGATCTAACGTATATCACGGCTGGGAGGACAGCAAAGCATATATGAAGGCCGTTATGGAGGTGAACGCAAGAAATGACGACCGACGTACTTAATGTCCAGGTAAACGTTCAGGGCGATGAACGTTTCAGAAACCGTATGCAGGCCTGCACACAGTCAACGCTTGCTTTTAAGGCGGCTGTCGCAGGTTTAACGCTTGCAACAAAGAAGTTTATAACATCTGCACTCGACCTTGCATCTAATCTTGAAGAGGTTCAGAATGTTGTGGAAGTAACATTCGGCGATATGGTCGATTCGGTAAACCAGTTCAGCAAAGCAGCAATTGAGAATTACGGTCTTTCTGAAACTATAGCCAAAAAATATACAGGTATGTATGGTTCTATGGCTAAGCAGTTCGGATTTACAACCGAGGAAGCGTTAAAGATGTCTACTGCTCTCACTGCTATGACAGGAGATGCGGCATCATTCTACAACTATGAGCCGGAACAGGTGTACACGAAGCTGAAATCAGTGTTCACAGGTGAAACGGAGTCCTTAAAGGAAATCGGTGTAACCATGACACAGGCGGCACTCGACCAGTTCGCTCTTGAAAAAGGAATGGTAAAGACCACAAAGCAGATGTCCGAACAGGAAAAGGTTGCTCTGAGATACATGTTTGTCATGGATCAGCTTTCTAATGTAAGCGGCGACTATCAGAGAACCAGTGACGGATGGGCGAACAGTATCAGAACAGCAAAGCTTCAGATTCAGTCAATGGCTGCTGAAGTAGGCGCAGAACTGATGCCAGCGGCAAAAATAACCCTCGGATATGCTATGCAGGGCTTAAGAACGGTACTCGGATTCCTGAAGGCAACCGCTCACGGTCTGAGTCTTGTAGCTCAGGGATGGAAAGCTTCCGGAACATCGACAAAGGTGTTTATCGGAATAGCGGCAGGGGCGACAATCGCTCTCCTTAACTTCAGCAAAATAGCAGCAGTGACAAGGGTTGCTGTCGGATTCCTGTCCGGAGCAATGAAAATCCTCAATATGAATCTGACTGCTACACTCACTCTCACACAGGCTCTGAAAGGCGCACTCGGAATAATTGCAGCAATCGCCGGTGTTATTGGCGCTGTGAAGCTTATGTCGAGTATATCAGCCGCATTCAGTGAGCTTGAAGATAAAATGAAGAATCAGCAGAACACTGTTGCCGATATGAATACCGAGTGGGAAGACGGTTCAGACGCAGTTAAGGACTATACTGACTCCACAAAGGAACTTGAAAAATCACTTATGTCGTTTGATGAAGTAAATAAAATCGGCGACAAGAGCATTTTAGGTGATATTGTGGATAAAGACTCCCTTGCAGACTTCGGCGAATTTCAGGGAATGATTGATGACCTGTTCAGCAAAGTGAATTTCGATGCATTTTCAGGTATATTTGACGACCTTGGATTTAACCTTGACGGCATTATGGATAAAATCAACAGAGTCCGTGAAATATGGAACCAGCCGCCAAGCGGAAATAATTTCGGAGAAAAGGTTCTTGACTTCTTTGATAAACTTGATCAGACGCTTGGAGTGTTTTTCCCGAGATGGACAGCATTCTGGGAAGATGCCGGAGCAACAGCGCTCGATGTGTTCCGGGAACCGAAGTGGCGTAACAAGATTGTACTGGTTGAGGCACTTATAAAACGACATTTTCAGGGAACAACATGGTACACTGCATGGCAGAACACATGGGGTATAGTATCTTCTGCATGGAAGATTACTTTTGATATATTATCCGGTGACTTCGCAAGTCTTGCACTTGATTTGGTTGATTTAAGGACCAAGGCCGAAAACCTGTTCCTGATGCTTAAGTCAATAATGACTATGGATGTAAAGGGCATGGCTCTTTCAATCATCGGACAGCAGAGCGGTCTTAACATGAATTCCGTATTACAAAATATATCCGGAAAGCAGAGCAGCGCTAATCTGTATCAGGGACCATCAAAGCCGGGCGTTTCCGGTTATGCAGCAGGCGGTTTCCCGGATACAGGAGAAATGTTCGTGGCACGTGAAAACGGTCCTGAGATGATAGGACGCATAGGAAACAAGACAGCAGTAGCAAACAACGAGCAAATTACAACGGCTATATACAACGCTGTTAAATCCGCTCTGGGCGCTAACAGCAGCAGAGGCGGTTCCACAGTGCTGTACATTGACGGCAAGGTGCTCGGCAAGGCTACTGTGGACTATATCAACAATCAGACAATGAGCAGCGGTCAGTCTCCGCTTGTGGAAATCGGTTAAGGAGGTAATGCAGCATGTTAAAAGTCAAATACGGCAATAATGATTACATCACATTACCTGAGCCACAGGCACTGACCCCTGAGAGAAACAAGATATGGTCTTCAAACACCGGAAGACTCGATTCCGGCTATTTCGTCGGAGATTTAATCGCGGTAAAACGCAAGCTGAATATTACATGGGGCGCAATGACTGCCTCAGATGCTAAAAAAATAATAAACGCTGTAAATCAGCAGTATGTAAAAATAAAATACATAGGTGATGACGGAGAAGAACAGGAAGGCGACTTCTACTGGGGCGACCTTTCCGGAGATGTGTATAATCTGACGGTATCACACATCATGGCCGGATTCACCTGTAATGCGATTGAGAGGTAATTTAATGAGAAATGTATCTTCTTCAGTATATCGTTACCTCGAAAAAGGGGAACGTCAGATTAAAGTTAAGCTTTCGTTCCCTAAGGCAGGCGGAACAGATGATATAACAACTGTTCAGACGCTTGATTATGACTGCAGCTTCGGCAACAGTCTCGCTATTGGAAACACGGTTTCCGCATCAGTTAAGGTTACATGCGAAACACCTGCATTCAGTATACAGGAACGTGAATTCACACTGTACTTCGGCGCTGATCCTGACGGCAGCGGCATACAGTGGACTAAAATCGGTATTTTCAAAACTGTTCCAAAGAGCACGGAAAGCCGAATGGGATTTACGACATTCACTGCATACGACCGCATGTACATAAATACAAACAAGATTTACTCAGCAACAGGGGAAACAATGAGCATGCACGACCTGCTTTCAAGCGTATGCGGTAAAGCCGGATTGAGTGTTCCTGCAATAACATACAATCCACAGGTTGATGCTCGTACCCTTGACGAATACACGCTGAGAGATGCTATCGGCTTTATAGCCGGTTACCAGGGAAAGAATGCGTACATCGACTGTGACGGTAATCTCACTTTCAGGTGGTTTACTTCCTGCGGTTATTCGCCGGACGAGAGTGTGGCGAACGTGCCTTTTGCTGACGAAAAAGACACACAGATACAGATTTTAGTCTGTTCCACAGGCGATGATAATATACAGGCGGGTACTGGTATAGCTGAAACGCAGACTCTGAAGTTTAATAACCCGTTTATGACTCCGGAGCACCTTGAAATACTAAAGGAAAACATTAAAGGCTTTACCTACCGCAGACTGGATGCTGATGTTCCGGTCGGAAACTATTCGGTCGAATCCGGCGACATAGTACACATCGGATATACCGGACAGTTTCAGTTTACAGTTCCTGTAATGAGTGTGTCGTATCATTATGACGGCGGCTTAAGCTGTAAATTCTCAAGTTATGGCGTACCTGACGGCGTTATGGCTTCAATATCAGCAAAGAAATTCAGAGATCACACAAAATTTAACGGCCTGCAAAAAGAAATCGTACATGCTACTGAGCAGATTACCGGCGCTACAGGCGGGTATGTAAGAATTAATTTCGGCGACGACGGCAAGACAGCAGAAATAATGATTCTCGACCAGCCGGAAGCGGATAAAGCGCTTAACGTATGGAGATGGAATCAAGGTGGATTAGGACATTCAAGCAATGGTTATAACGGCCCGTTTGATGATGTCGCACTGACAGCCGATGGTCATATAGTTGCTGAAAGGATTACCGGTAAACTTATCTCCGGTGTAGGTCTTAAGACGATAAGCGATGTTTCTTATCTGTTTATGGATAAAGGCCACATCACTTTTCAGACCAAACCAAGCTCTGATTCAGAGACGTCGAATAAAATTGCCGGTATGTATGCAATGCATTTGTATGACAAAAACGGAATGATGATGTCATGCCCTGACGGATGCTGGATTGACATCGGACGTGACGTTGTTTCAGGTTCAATTCCTGCAATGCATTATGATCCGCAGGAGAGTTATCCGTTTACATTCTTTACAAACGTGAGAATGGACGATTCACTTGAAATTAAAAAGTGGTATGCGGATGACAGACCACATACCCACTACAACGTAGCCGGTAAAATATACGAGCTTGAAAAAGCTGTTGAAGCCCTTGAAGCGCTTGTCGGCGGTATGTTTAAGATTATCGAAAAGGAGGAATAAAATGAAGCCGCACAAAACAGTAGTTGAACGTGGTGACACATGCAAATTATTACTTGATATCCGTGTTATACAGCCGGAAGGGTGGTTTGAATACATTCCTGCCGGTGATACGATATCAGTATTTATCAAAAACAAAGCAAATGAAATCATAAGGCAGAACGTGATCACAGTTCCGCCGGGAAACGAAGAGAAAATAATGATTGATATGCCAACAGACCTTGAAAAAGGCGAATACAGCTATGATATCATTATTAACACTTCAGACGGCGAAAAGCACACAATCTGCGACGAATACATTTTTAAAATAAAGGAGGACCGAGCACATGCGTAACTGGTATGACACAGGATGCGACTGCAGCAACCCGGAACCAATAGTCGGTGCAATAGTCGGCGGAAAGAAATTCCCGTTTGGTACAGTAAAGCAGTCTGAATATGATGCAGATATGAAGGAAGTGCATGAAGATATTACAGCGCTTAACAATCAGATAGCATCTCTCAGCTCAGCACATGCAGCGGACGTTACTGTTATCAACCACAAGATTGATGATGCTAACGAAAGAATAAATGTGCTTAATAACAGCATATCAAAGCTTGCTTCAAGTGTGGAAGCGCTCAGCGACAAAATCAGATCATACGACATCGAAATTAACGCTCTTAAGGTATCAGCAGGCAACGCAGACGCAAGCATCAAGTCGCTTGCAGACACTGCGGAAAATCTCGACGCAAGAGTAAAGGCACTCGAAGAAGGTCCACAGCCTGAACCGCCTGCTCCTGTTGAAAAGTTTTATGTTTACTGGGGACCTTCGGCAGCTTCAGCACCTACTACAAGCGTTATTACAGGCCTTGCATACAAGACATATACTGATACTACAACACGAGTTATCACAGTGCCATGTAACGATGAGTACTGCTATTATGCAATTCCTGAAAGCAAGGGAACAGTTCAGTTTGAAGTTTCCGGATTCACAGGCGGATTTACCGGTCCGTTCACAGTGCCTGTCATGGATGCAGAAGGTAACACAACAAATTACAATGTATATCGCAGCAATCAGAAGCTTAAGGGCACGGCACCTATCAAGGTTAAAAAGTAAGGAGGCTATTACATGAGTATTCCAGTAATTGATACACTTAAGGAACTCGGAGATTTTCCGGTTGCAGAAGCTGCAAGCATTTCAGTCGGCAGCAAGAGACTCGATGCGGTATTAGATGAAAAAGCTACAAACGCTTCTGTTGATGCTGTAAAAAGCGATGTTACAGGTCTTCAGAACAACAAGGTTGACAAGGCTTCCGGAAAGGGTCTCTCAACTAATGATTACACTGACGCAGAAAAAGCGAAGGTAAGCAACGCAGCAAGCGAGATATCCAAACTCAACGGATATTTTACAATAGTTTAAGGAGGGAACACAATGGCAAAATTACAGTCAAACTACGAGCTTGTTTCAGATAAGTCCAAAAATCCTGTTGTTTCATCTGAATACGTTAAGCACGGCACTCAGTGGCTCAGTGACGCAGTAAACGCTGCTGTTACAACAGTAAGCGCAAAGGCTGACAAGTCATATGTTGACGCAGAACTCGCGAAAAAGGCCAGCAAAACAGAACTTGCCGGCAAGGCTGACACATCAACAGTAACAGCATTACAGAACACAGTAAACAGCAAGGCAGATGCCTCAATCGTCGCACAGCTTCAGAGTACTGTAAACACAAAGGCAAACGAAAGCACTGTAGCTGCAATCAGCGACAGAGTAACCACAGTTGAAACAGATCAGACAGCACTCGACAGCAGAATGAGCGCCATCGAAGCCGGAACAACACCGGAAGGCAGCGAAGTCATCGGTATCAGAACAGCCGCAGACGGCAAGGCATATCCAACAGCAGGCGACGCGGTCAGGGCTCAGGTTACTGATTTAAAGAGTGATTTAAACCTGTTAGGCAATCTTCCAATTAATTGGACTGATGGAAAATACATAAACGGTTCTAACACTGAAATATCTAACGCGGCGTATTCGGTGAGCGATTACATTAAGGTTAGTAACATCAATAAAGTCAAAATCAAAATGTACTTTGACGGTCAGGCGAGATGCAATTTTCTTGATAAGAATAAAAACGTTGTTTATACAATTTCACCATCATCACTTCCTTATGATGAAATAATAGATATCCCTTCTAAGGCATATTATTTTAGAGCATGCACATTAGTCAAAAACAAAAATGATAGTAAGATATTAATCGATGTACAGTCGTTACTTGATAACGTAATTGTAGGATTCAAAAATGTTGTAAATGCCACATCGATACTTTCTAATGCAAATGATGCTTTGACGAATGTGATATATACAATTACGTCCAATAATATTGTTTCTAATCTTCCAGATGGCGACGGAAATCAGCAAGGTACATTAATTACATTTGCACACAAAAACGACGATAACACAGGCAAAGTGCAGATAATAATCACGCCATATAATAATATGTTTTTTAGACTTTACTGGTCTAACTGGAGCGGATGGAGGCAGATTCTCGACCACAGAAACATGGACAGCGTTCTCACAGAATATGTTTCAGGTAAGGGTGGATTCACTGGAAATGACCTTAATAGCGTAAAGATTAACAGTGTAGTTAATGTTTCAGCTAATAAAACTCAAGCTGAACTTGCTAACTGCCCATATTATCCGTTTCAGGGTGTTGTTGCAACCTTTGGAGGTTCAAGTAACAGCAATATTGCTTTGCAGATTGCTATAACGCCTCATAGTCATATTCTGTATTATCGAAAATATTGGGGAAGTTGGAACGGATGGAGAAAGCTCGAAGAGCAGTCGATGACTTATCTTAATAATTATTGCGGATACGAATCATTTAGAAAAGTAGGCTGTATTGGAGATAGCTTAGCAAGCGGCGAATGCGTTTCAAATGAAACAGGTTCTAACGTAGGCCATGATTTATACGAATATTCATGGGGGCAATACATGGCACGTATGAGCGGTAATACTTATTATAATTTTTCAAGAGGCGGCCTTACGACACGCACATGGCTAACAAGTGAATATGCTTCACAGGTAGTTGACGGAAGCCACAACTGTCAGGCTTATATTATTGGCCTTGGAGAAAATGATGCATTAACTGACAGCAGACATGTTGATGTAGGCACAATAGACGATATTACTCATCCTGAACGCGATACATACTACGCTAATTATGCGGCAATTATCAATCTTATTAAGTCGCAAGTATCTAAAGCCAAGATATTTGTACTTACAAATCCTAAAACTATTGCACAATTTGAACCGTACAACGAAGCGGTAAGGGCGATTGCACAAGCTTTTGATAATGTGTATTTGATAGACCTTAAAGCTAACCGTCTTAACGATTATGCAGGTGCTAATAGTATTATTTCAAAATCATACAGAGGTGGACATTACAACGCATTCGCTTATGGTCACATGGCCAAGATTATGGCAAACGAAATTAATAGAGTTATGGCTGAAAACATAACTGAATTTTCACAGATAGAATTTATAGATAAAGATTTTTCTTGGAATTAGTTTTTGTATCCATGCTTAATTTGTTATAAAAAACTCCGATATATATTTTATACAAACATTATATATATCGGAGGATTATAACATGAAAAAACTATTTAATGGATTAACTGTTTCAATTACTCTTTGTTTTGCGACGTTATCTTCGCCTACAGTAAGCGCTGGTAAAATTGTGCCTTTTGAATTAATCAACTCTACAAAATCATATTTAATTTTAGAAAATGAAAAAGATGATGATTGTGATACTAACGCAGATGGAAAAGTTGATGTTTTTGACCTTATAAGACAAAAGAATATAAACGTCAACAATCCTAATGGATTTGCAACAAGCGATGAAGTTGAGAAAATAAAAGATGAATTATCACAGGAAATTGCACAGGAACAGAAATTCGTTAACTCTCTTCTAAAGTATGCTGAAGAACAAAAAACTGATTACGATAGCAGATTGAAAGAACTTGAAAACATACAGAATGGATATGAAACGTTTTTGACAGTAGGCTGTATTGGAGATAGCTTAGCAAGTGGAGAGTGTTATAGTAATGAAACGGGGACTCCTGTGGGCCATGATTTATATAAGTATTCATGGGGGCAATACATGGCTCGCATGAGTGGAAATACGTATTATAATTTTTCCTGCGGTGGTTTATCAACACGCACATGGCTTACAAGCAGTTATAGGAAACAAATTGTTGACGGAAATCATGATTGCATGGCTTATATTATAGGTTTAGGCGCAAATGATGCTCTTGCGGATAGCAGACATGTTGAAGTAGGTAGCGCATCCGATATCGACTTGACAAATTATAATAATAACGCTGATTCCTATTATGGAAATTACGGAAGAATCATTCAAATATTACATGAGTATAATCCTAAGACAAAAATTTTCTTACTAACAATGCCTACAGCCGGAGAATCGTATCAGCCATATAACGAAGCAATCCGCAAATTAGCTGATATGTTTAATAATTGCTATTGCATTGATTTACACAAGAACGCATTTGACTTATACAATTCACCTGATTCTATAATTAGAAGTTGTCTAAGAAATGGGCATTACAATGCATATGCATATAGTATTATGGCAAAGATTATAGGTAATGAAATAAGCAAGTTCATGGCAAACAATAAGTCGGAGTTTTTAGACATAGAATTCATTGATAGTGAATATGCATGGTATCAAAATAACTAAAAGCAAACTTGTGTTACCATATTGGTATTACATATATACCAATATGGTAATATAAATATACCGATATGGTAATCACCTAAAGCAAACTTTAAATCAGTAACGGTGTGGCCGACATTCGTGTCGGTCGCAAGGTTCTGAGAACAAAAAAAGAGGAGCCGATTGCAGCTCCTCTTAATTATTATTTATCATTCTTTTGCAGGTATTCTTCGACAGCTTTTTTTATTACCCAGGAACGAGCACGTTCGTTCTGCTCACAGAACTCATCAAGCTGAACACAGATTTCTATAGGTAAGGAAATATTAATCCTTCTGAAGGTCTCACGGTTTTCAGATTCTGATTTTGTTGGCCTTCCTTCTGATCCTCGTGGCATGGTATCACATCCTTTCGGGATTATTATATCATACTTGTGTATGTTTGTCCATAGTTGTGTAAAATAATAAATTAATTATACACAAACTTGTGTATAATTAATATTGAATTGTAAAGTTTGATTATGTTACAATTGATATATCAAATGAAATATCGAAGGGAGCATAATCATGAACATCAAAGAAAAAATATTAATGAACATCAACTGTGACCTTATAGAACACGAATTCAGTCCGGAACAGACGAAGCAGATATCAGATATCATAAATGCAGCTATGCAGAACTATGACATTACAGAGTCCTGTCATGAGCTTGCGGTTGTGGATACTGATTCAGAACGCATGCTGAAAATGTTCCTTGCCACAAAGAAAATTGAAGGCTGCAGCGAAAAGACTGTTACGAGATATGCATATATCATCAGACGGCTGACTGATTACTTTGGGATTCCGACCAAGGATATCACGGTAAACAATCTGCGTTATTATCTCGGCACTCTTGAAGCGGATGGAAAGTCGCTCAGTACCATCGCCGGAATAAGAGATATATTTTCTTCTTATTTCACATGGCTGCACAACGAGAGTATGATTCCACACAACCCGATTGTAAATCTGGGCAAGATTAAGCGTGAAAAGAAAGTAAGACAGCCTTACAGCAAGGTAGAGATTGAAAAGCTCAGACTTGGATGTAAAACCAAGCGTGACAGAGCTGTTATAGAGTTCCTAAACTCGACAGCCTGCCGTGTCGGAGAACTTGTAAAAGTAGATATAAGCGACATAGACTTCCAGAGCCATGAATGTCGTGTGCTTGGCAAAGGAAATAAGGAACGAATAGTATTTCTGACTGATGTTTGTATATATCATCTTCAGGAATATCTGAAAGAAAGAACAGATGATTGCCCGGCACTTCTTACAGGTAAAGGCACAGAAAGAATGTCTGAGGGCGGTATCAGATTTATGCTGAAGGAAGTGGCAAAGAGGGCAAAGCTTTCAACGAATGTACACCCGCATAAATTCCGCAGGACTACAGCAACAGCATTAATTGATAAAGGCATGAGCATTCAGGATGTTGCCGCAGTTCTTGGGCATGTTAATATTAACACGACAATGACTTATATCTATTCAAACAAGGATAAAGTTAAGGCTTCCTTTTTCAGAGGATAGCTTTATATATGGAGGATTGAAGGAGAATGAACACATATCAGATTTTATCATTATGCTTAGGTTCCGGAATACTGTTAGCAGCGGTCAAATGGGTTCATACAGTTTTCAGCAAGCAGAAGAAAAGAACCGAAGCGCTTGAGTATGGCGTGCAGGCACTGCTCCGCGACAGACTGTATCAGATGTATTTTCATTACATGGAGAAAGGCTCTGCTCCGCTCTATGCGAGAGAGAATTTTCAGAACATGTACGAAAAATACCACAACCTCGGAGCGAACGGAGTCATGGACGACTACTATCACAAGTTTATGAACATACCGACAGAATAAGCGGGGAGGGGTTATATGAAAAAATGGCTTAAGGCAGCTGGAATCAGAGCGCTGAAGACGATGGCTCAGTCAGCTGTTGCAGCAATGTCGACTTCAGCTGTAATGGAGGAAATCAACTGGCGAATGGTGCTGTCTGTATCGATTTTATCCGGTTTGCTTTCGATTTGCACCAGTTTTGCAGGATTACCGGAATTAAAGGAGGATGAAGAAGATGATTCTGAAACCGAATAATGTTACAGTACGAAACGGCGTTACAGTTAATGAATACCTTCTTAAAAACATGTTTCCGGGCATGATAAGAGACAGCGTCATCGGAGTAACTATCCACAACACAGACTGGATTACGACTGTGTCAGGTACAACACCCGCAGAACAGTATACTCGCGCCACAGCTAACGGCAACATGGGCGACGTAATAGTCCATTATTATGTGGATAACACCTGTGCGTGGCAGAACCTTCCGCATAATATCCACGGGTGGCACGCAGCAGACGGGTCCGGAGATGGAAACTGGCGTACAATTGCTATCGAATGTATTATGGATGGCTCCGGATCAGAGCGAAGCAGAAAGTCTGAAGACAATGCTGCAAGACTTGCCGCTTCAATTCTTAAGCAGTACGGCTTCGGCATTGATCAGCTTTATTCTCATCAGCACTGGTACAGTAAGAAATACTGTCCGGCATATATTCTTCCACACTGGGAAGAATTCAAGCGCAAGGTACAGGGATATCTCGGAGAAGCTTCTTCTGCTCCTGCAGCAACAGAGATGTACAGAATCAGAAAGTCGTGGAATGATTCTGCTTCTCAGATAGGCGCTTACAGCAATCTGGAAGGTGCCAGAAAAGCCTGGGAGGAAGGATACATAATTTATAACAGCAAGGGAGAACCTGTGTATCCTGAAACCGATAGTGCCGCTGAAGAACCGACACCGTTTACTCTTCCGAATCTTCAGAAGGGAGACAACAACGACTATGTTGAGAGTCTCCAGTGCCTTCTCATCGGTAAAGGCATAAGCTGTGGAACAGCAGGCATAGATCATATCTTCGGTGCTAAAACCGAAGAAGCCGTCAGAGGATTTCAGGCGCGTGTTAAGCTTAAAGAAACAGGGATCTGTGACACAAAAACCTGGGAAGAACTTTTAAAATACTAACAAAAGAGGCCGGAGCATTAAGTTGCTTCGGCCTCTTTTGTTTTAGTGTGTATCCATATACTGCTCCTGAGCTGACGCTCTCCGTACTGGTAAATCCGGGCACCGTTTCTGAACCTCATCGTATTTCTTTTTCAGAATAGAAATCGTTTTTTCAACTGTAGATTTGCTGCAATGCAGATGCTCGGCCTGCTGCAGTACGGTCATCCCTTTAATCCGCGTCTGTAGTACTTCCTGCTCAAAATCACTTAAAAGCGCTTCATATACAAATTTCTCATAAGTGAAACGCGTCCATATCAGCTTTGCCATTGGCATATCCCCTTTCGTTGTTAACATTTTAAAGCAAAAGGAATAAAAAATCAAGAACTTGGAAAATAAAATTACTAATTTTACGGAAAAATTACGGTTTTTAAATGGTTTATGTAAGTAAAAACGACGTAAATCTGATGCTTTTCGTATATAAATACGTGATATAATGTAATAGAAGGAAGTGGT
>JAZUIH010000086.1:0-20760 GCA_045642145.1 Oscillospiraceae bacterium
CATGCTCGGAAGAGTAGTGAGAGATACAATTTCAGCAAATCACAAAATTGCAAGCCATTATTATTTCTTTTTCGTTACTCAGCTTGTTCAGTATCTGCTTTCCAATGGCGTAACCTTTGACGATGACAGCATAAAGGACAGAATCAACAACTTTGACGAATCACTCAGCAAGCTTGCAACACTGGCACAGAATCACGGTGTTGCTTATGGCTTCTTTAACCTTGATAAAATCGAAGTGTTCAGCTTTACAGAGTTTGTTCCGTTCTATGATGAAGAAAACGGCTTCATCCGTGCCGGCTTACGCTTCTGGCAGATAGCAGACAACAAGCCTTTGAGGGTAACACTGTATGAAGAAGACGGCTTCACAGAATACATCAAGCGACAGGGTGAGGATTTTGTGGAGTTTCAGCCAAAGAGAGCATACAAGCAGAAAATCAGCGTATCTGTAACAGGAACAGAGATAAGCGGCGGTGAGAATTATCCATCTTTCCCTGTCGTTCCTCTGTACAACATCAATAAACAGTCGGCATTAGTCGGAAACCAGGGCACAATTGACGCTTATGACCTTGTTATTTCAAAGATGACAAACAACATCAGCGAAGGTGATCTGATTTACTGGCTTATTCATAACGCTGACGGAATGACCGTTGACGATGACCAGCGACTCATGGAAATGCTTCATGTTCAGCACCTGGCGCACGTGGACGAAGGACAGATTGAAGCGAAGACAATAGAGATTCCGCATGAAGCAACAGATGCGGCGCTTGAAAGACTCAGAAAACAGCTCTTTGATGACTTCATGGCATTTGATGCAACAGCTATTGCCGGCGGTAACGTTACAGCTACACAGATTACAGCGGCATATCAGCAGCTTGATAATAAAGCGGACATGTTCGAGTATCAGCTTATTGAGTTTATCAGAAATATCCTTGCTGTTGCCGGCATGGAAGGAGAACCATCCTTCAAGCGTAACAGAATTGCAAATGTAACAGAGGAGACGCAGACAATTCTTTCTGCTGCTACGGTCCTGGACGATGAAACAATCGTTGAACTGCTTCCGTTCCTTACACCGGAACAGGCTGAAGCTGTAAAGAAGAGAAAGCAGAATGAGGACATGAACAGGCTTATTGATGTAAACGGTGGAGTTGATGAATAATGTCTGAAGCAAGAAACTGGACTAACGAAGAGCTTAAGAAGCTTGAAAAAGAGCTCTATGATATTTATCATGAAGCCGGTGTTGGTCTCACTCTTAAAGCACGTGAATTCCTGGCGGATATGCAGAGGATGGACGAAATAAGGCGGAAACAGGTCAAGGAAGGCAAGTGGACAGAGGAACAGTACAAGGAGTGGAGAAAGAACAAGATTCTTTACTTCGGAAAGTACAAGCGCCTTATGGAGACTGTTCAGCGTGAAATGCTTGAAGTAAACAAGAAGGCAATTGAAATATTAAACGGTGAGACTCCGAAGATATTTGCCCACAATTACAACAGCATTGTTGAATCTTTCCCAAGTTCTCCTGTTGAAGGCTTCACGTTTGAGCTTGTGGATGCGGAAACAGTCAAAAGGCTTGCAACAAGCGGAGAGCTGATGCTTCCGCCTAAGAAAGACTTTGACCCAAAGAAAGACGCCGCATGGAACGGTAAACAGGTAAACGCTCAGATCCTGCAGGGCATTTTACAAGGTGAGAGTATACCGAAGATAGCCGCAAGAATGGCTGATGTATGCGAGAGCAATCATGTTGCTATGGTAAGAACAGCACGCACACTTGTTACTGCTGCAGAAAACAGTGGCAGACTTGCCGGCATGAACAAGGCAGAAGAGGGTGGCATGATATTTGAAAAGATATGGATAGCCGCCACAGATGCCCGCACACGTGATTCTCATATGGCCTTAAACGGGAAAAAAGTCAAAAACGGTGAGAAGTTCAAGAGTATCACCGGTGCAGAACTTGAATTTCCCGGAGACTGGCGAGCTCCGGGTTATGAAGTGTATAACTGTCGTTGCAGTCTCGGAACGCATTACATCGGATTCAAGAAGGGATTAATCCATAAAGAACTTGAAAAACCAAAAGAAAAGCCGAAGGATAAAGTGAAGAAGCAGACAAAGAAGAAAGAGGAGAGTAAACAGATTGCTGCAAAAATCGGCGGTCTTTCAGCTTATCCGCCTAAGCACCAGAAGGAAATCCTTAAGCTTCTTGAAAATGCGCCTGATGATGTAAGAAGAGCATGGAACGCTGTTTGTGATGACTTCCATACAATCACCGGCAAGGAATACAAGCAGAAAACAGGAAGACCGGCAAAGGGTGCTTTCTACTCATGGTATGTTGATGCGGTATATCTGAACATAGCTAAATCAGCTACAGGTGAGGGATATATGACCCCATATCAGTCA
This sequence comes from Oscillospiraceae bacterium, assembly GCA_045642145.1. Lineage (GTDB taxonomy): Bacteria > Bacillota > Clostridia > Oscillospirales > Ruminococcaceae > HUN007. The sequence goes on from JAZUIH010000086.1 coordinate 2,392, forward strand.
GTATTCCATGAATTTGGGCATCACATGGACTTTATCATGAACAAGCGTAAGGGAGACAAGAAGGATAATGTTGCCTTTACAACGTTCTATAAGGGTGGTATATTTGGTGATACCATTAATTCAGAAGCCGAAGAAGCTATATTAAAATTTGGCAGAGACAAAAAGCTGTTCAAGATAATAACGGATTTAGACGCACGTAAAGAATGGACGAGAAGCGCCGACATAAGGACGAAATACAAAGATATCAGAACTTTCCTTAAGGATAGAGTTGGACAGGAAGACATAGACAGAGAAGAAGCAGAAAGAGCCTTTATTCAGCATATAGTGGATAACAATTCACTTGTTGCAAGATCTGATATTTCTGATATGTTTGAAGCTTCGATGCAGACAAAGGATTATCCGTTCGGATGCGGACACGGCAGTGGTTACTGGATGAGAGGTGGCGCAAGAGGAAAGGAAGCCTTTGCGGAAATGTTCGCCGCCAAAACATCAAATCCGGAATCGTGGAAGCTGATTAATCAGTATTTCCCTAAATCCGTCGGAATATTTGAAGACATGTTGAAAGAGGTAGAGTGATTATGTTAGAAAAAGCATTAAAAGATTATGAAGAGAAGTTCGGCAAGCCTTATCCATTAGCCATTGGCAGAGGAATGACGGCACAGGAGTCAATAAACGACATAAAGAGATGCATTAAAACCGGAAAAGAAGCAAAAGAACCGGATTATGATGAGGATTGTGATTACTGATGCCGAATACCGTTGTTACAGAACTTATTGACAACTCAGAGCTTGTGAACGAAGAAGCGGTGAAAGCCGCTTTAAGAGGTCTGGAAGCGTGCGGAATGGTTGCAGAGACATATGCGAAGGAACAGTGTCCGGTTGATACCGGCAGACTGAGGAACAGCATAGCTCACATGGTCAATGAAGATGAAAGAGCGGCATACATAGGAAGCAACGTGGAATATGCTCCGTACCAGGAATTGGGCACGATTAACGGAGTAATTGCAAAGCACTTCCTTCGGGATGCTGCAGCAACGCACACTGACGAATACAAGAGAATCATTGAAGACTCACTGAAGAACGCATAATTCAATATTAACCTATGGAGAACCTACAGTTTTTGTGGGTTCTCCATTTTTTATTACAACAAACGCAACAAATACGCTTATTATAATAAAAATATAAACTAACTGCGAAGAAATGCAGCCGAAGAAAAGGAGTTTTTTTACATGGCATTCACACGAAAGTTTCTCAAAGATCTCGGAATTGAGTCAGAGGAAGTCGAAGAGATTATCAAGGAGCACTTAAGCACTGTCGACGTCTTAAAGGACGAACTTGTCAATCTCAGTTCCGAAGCTGAAAACCATAAAGCGATTGAAAAGGAACTCAATCAGCTGAAGGAACAGCAGAAGAACGGCGATTCATACAAAGAAAAGTATGACACACTCAAAAAGGAATACGAAGGTTACAAGGCTGATATTGCATCAAAAGAAACTGTGGCGGCAAAGACCAAAGCGGTAAAAGAGTATTTTGAAAGCAAAAATATCACTGGAAACAATCTTGACATTGCACTCAGAGGATGCAAGGAAGAAATCTCATCAATTGAGCTTAAGGATGGAAAGATTGCAGATACAAAAGCCCTTGCCGGTCTTATCACTAACACATATGCCGGGTTAGTCGCTAAAACGACTACACAGGGCGCAAACGTTGCGAATCCGCCAGGAAACAGCGGTGGCAAGACAACAAGAACAAAGGCTGAAATCATAGCAATAAAGGACGCCTCTGAACGTCATAAAGCTATTGCTGAGAATCCGGAAGCCTTTGGACTATCAACTAATTGATTTATAGAAAGGACAATGTACTATGGCTACAAACGTTACAAATGCGGCTGAAGTCAATCTTACAGTCGCTACTGACATGACAAAGGTGCGTGAAATTGACTTCGTAAGTCAGTTTACGCATAATTCACTTGCAAAACTCGTTGAAGTGCTCGGCGTTACACGCAAGATTCCTATGATGGAAGGCACAACAATGTATATGTACACAACAACAGGTACAGCCGGCAACGGTATTGTTCCGGAAGGTGAAATCATTCCGCTTTCTGAATACGCTACAACAAAGACACCTGTTGGAGAAATCACACTTAAGAAATGGAGAAAGGCTGTTTCAGCTGAAGCTATCAAGAAGAGCGGCTATGACAATGCTGTTACTGTAACAGACGCTGCGCTTCTCAGAGACGTTGAAAAGGGCATCCGTGGTGACTTCTTCACATTCCTTAACGGTAATATCCCAGGTTCAATTACAGCTTCAGGCACCGGACTCCAGGCGGCTCTTGCCGATGGATGGTCAAAGCTTCAGACAGCATTTGAAGACGACACAGCAGAGGCTGTTTACTTCGTAAATCCTGTAGATGTTGGCGCATACCTTGCAACAGCACAGATTACAGTTCAGACTGCTTTCGGCATGAACTACATCGAAAACTTCCTCGGCCTCGGCACTGTAATTCTTTCAAGCCGTGTTACAGCCGGCACATACGTTGCTACAGCTAAGGAAAACCTTATCATGTACTACCTTACAATGAACGGCGATATTGCAAGAGCTTTCACACTTACAGCTGACGAGCTCGGTTATGTTGGTATCAAGAGCGGTTACCAGAACGAAGAGAGAGCACAGATCGAGTCACTTGTTATGTCAGGCATCCAGTTCCTTGTTGAATATGCCGGCGGCGTAGTAAAGGGTACAATCTCAGCTGTTACACCCTAAGACAGCACCAAAGCCAAACTTTGACGGCATGACAAAGACTCAGCTTCTTGATTATGCCGCCTTCAATGGCATTGAAGGTGCGTCAGAGTCAATGACAAAAGCCGAAATTCTTGAAGTAATCAAGTCGGCTAATGCTTAAGCCCTCCGTGAAATTATCATAATGAGACAGGCGGTGATGTGATGTTAGATTCAATTGAAGCTCTGTGTGGCGAAACACACAATTACCACGAAACTGACAGAGTGGTAGGAGACTATGCAATCGAGAACGGCAACATATCACTGCCGTTTCTCGTTAATGGGCAGTTCTTCAGAATACAGGGAAGTAAATTTAATGATGGCGTTTACATCTATTCGAGAGAATATATTATCCGGGAAGCGACATGGAAAGACGTTTTAACGGATAACAGAGACTGGAACGCACTCACTGAAGAAGAATGGGGTAACTTGAAACACGCTGAACTGACAGACGAATCCTTTACCGGCGTGATATGGCCTATGAGAATGCCACGTGCATTTCTTAAGCTTGCGCAGGAGATAGAGGAGTATAACGAATCAGAAGCGGCGAAACCAAGCCCTTACACATCGGAGAATATCTCCGGACACTACAGTTACACAAAGGCTAATGCGGTAGACAGTGCGTGGGAAAACGTATTTTCCGCAAAGCTTAAGCGCTGGAGAAAGGTGGCTTGTTTATGAGCTTACTTGACGCAGAAAGCAGACCTTGTGCAACCGTTATAAGAGCCGGTGTTGACGATGGCGAAGGCGGACAGGTGACAGTGTACATGCAGGGAAGAGAATTCCTTGCTGTAGTTACACCGGATGACACCGTATCGGCAAAGAAAACGCTCGGAAACAATGAAATATCAGCAAAGACATATAAGTTTTTTTATCCAGATATCTTTACGCTTCAGCTGAACGACGTAATCAAGACACTGGATGATGAAAAGACGTACAAGGTGACAGCCCTGGAAACCGCACCGGCAAGAAGTGCGTCTGTTCAGTACGCTTTATGTTCTGCTGAGGAATGGGAGCTGCCAAATGAATAAGTATGAAGCACTCCACAAATTTTTCAGCTCCTTCGGAGTAAAAGCATATGAGGAAAACTCAGTGCCGGAAGAAATCCGAACAGGAGATATGCCTTATATCACATATGAGGTAGTAACGTCACCGTTTGACATTCAGAATACTGCGTTAAGCTGTCAGATTTTCTATAAATCCAGCTCACTGATGAAGATTAACGCCTTAACTGAGAAGCTTTCCGCGGCCCTCAGAGGTGGCGCAAAGCTACGATGTGACACAGGATATATCGTTCTATATCCTGGTACACCGTTTGCACAGAGCCGTGATTCCGGGGATAAAACGGTAAAAGCAAAATACATAACTATTACAGCAGATTATATAACTCTATAAGGAGGTAAAAAAGAATGGGTACTTTTAACCAGGTTACAAAAGAAAGCCTTGATAATATCCAGATTAACGCTGGTATGATCTTAAAGGAATTCAACCCTACTGCACCGGCAGCGCCTTCGGCAGCGAATGTTGTTTGTGCTACAACAGGCGGAATTACTGCAAGCTGTGTTCCATCCTATGAAGATTTTGGCGCAGATATCGACAATTGTCCGCTGAACACAATGGAAATGAAGAAAATTACAGGCTGGGAATGCACATTTTCATTTACAGCCCTTGATATCAGCGAAGACACAATTGCCCTTGCACTTGGTGCATATGGAAAGATAGGACATGAAATTCAGCCAAAGGCTGACGTAATGCCGGCACACTTCAAGGACTTATGGTTTGTTTCTGAACGTGTGGATGACAAGCTCGTTGCTATCAAGCTTAAGAATGCTATTTCAACAGGCGGATTCAGTTATAAAACACAGAAGAATGGCAAAGGTCAGCTTTCAGTGACTTTAACAGGCCACATCAGCATTGAAGACACTGAAACAGTTCCAATGCTCTTCTATATCTGTGAGGAAGACGCTTCAAGAATGGCTTCATATTCACTTGCGAATACAGAAGAAGATTAACGATGAATAGCCGGTTGCAATATACCGGCTGTTTTGATAATACGGAGGGAAAAATAAATGGAAGAATTCAAGACACTTGCAAACTGCAGCACTGTGGAGTTTCTGAGACAGGCAAACAAACTCAGAAAAGCTGTTGCAGAATATCTTAAAACTACAAAAATACTCGATAAGAAGACATACAAGTCAGTGGATGAGGTTCTTGATGCAATGCTCGATGAGAACGCAGAAGCTACAGTAAGAATCCTGGGGCTTATGTGCTTCAAGGAGACAGAAGAGGAAATCAACAGCCTTGAACCGGCTGATTTGCTTATTGCTGCGCTTGATATGTTTGCTTCTGAAAGAGTTATGAGTTTTTTTACCAGGTTAAAGAATTCGGGGCTGATGAATATGGCAGACTCCTCACCGGAATCGACTTCAGAAAAGTAGAAATATTCGGAGACGAGTATATAAGTCAGTTTGTCACACAGGAATTCTTAAAAGAGCAGAAAGAGCAGATTTATAAAATCTATGTTACAGACGCACTTGGCATTATAACGCAAAATACAGCCCGTTTTGCCGGCGGTTCAGTCCTCAATTCAAGATATTATGACTTTATCAAGACCGAGGAAGACGAGCCGCAGAGAACGTCTGAAGAGATTATAAACAGCATTTCTGAACAACTTAATCAATTAGGAAAGGAGGAAGACAATGAACGTATTTGATCTTAATGCAAGGCTTGGACTGAACAAGGACGATTATGAAAACGGACTGAAGAGCGCCGGCGAAGCGATAAAGAAATTTGGTTCTGCTGCCAAAACAATAGCAAAAGTCAGTGCAGCTGGATTCTCAGCTGTTGCAACAGGAGTAAGCGCCATTGCAAAACAGGCGGTTCAGAGCTATGCAGATTATGAACAGCTTGTCGGAGGTGTAGAAACATTATTCGGAGCGGGCGGCAGATCTGTTGAAGAATATGCCGAAAGCATGGGAAAGTCAGTTGAGGAAGTCCAGGACAAGTACAACGCTTTAATGCAGTCACAGGAAGCGGTTATGGCACACGCAAGCGAAGCATATAAGAATGCCGGCTTAAGTGCTAATGATTATATGGAGACCGTCACAGGCTTCTCAGCTTCGCTCCTTCAGTCATTAGGCGGCGACACTGTAAAAGCGGCGGAGTATGCGGACAGAGCTATCGTTGACATGGCAGACAACGCTAACAAGATGGGTACGTCTATGGAAGCGATACAGAACGCCTACAGCGGTTTTGCAAAAGCTAACTATACCATGCTTGACAACTTAAAGCTTGGTTACGGCGGCACCGGTGAAGAAATGAAGCGACTTATCCAGGACGCTGCTGGAATGACAAAGGAAATGAATGATCTCGGCGTTTCAGTTGATGCGACTGACATGTCTTTCGGTAACATTGTAAACGCTATTTCTGTAATGCAGAAGCATTTGGATATAGCCGGAACAACTCAGAAAGAAGCGGCTTCGACAATCAGCGGTTCATTAAGCATGATGCAGGGCGCCTGGCAGAACCTTATTACAGGTGTAGCAGATGACACACAGGACTTTGACAGCTTAATCGGAAACTTTGTGGATTCAGTCGATATTGTAGCCGGAAACATTATGCCGAGAGTTGAACAGGCGCTCGGAGGAGTTGGAAAGCTTATTGAAAAGCTTGTTCCACAGGTAATGGACAGGCTTCCTGATATCTTATCCAAAACGCTTCCGTCAATTCTGAAGTCAGCCGGTGCGCTGACTAAATCTTTCGGTAAGGCAATATCAGACAATGCAGACACGTTGCTTTCGTATGTACGTGACACGCTGTACAATGTGCTGGATAAGCTTTCGGACACTTCGGTTGTGGCTGATGGCATAAAAGAGCTTATCATGAACGTTGTAATAAGAGGGCGTCAGATACTGGATGCTGCTGAACAAATCGGCGTGGAGTTAGTCAGAATTATTGCCGAAACGCTCGGAAACAGTGAGAGCAGTTCTGAATTGCTGCACTGGTTTATGATTATGATTAATGACCTTGCAGACAATACAATGATACTTCTGCCGACACTTCTTGAACTTGGATTCAATATCGTGAAGATGATTGGCCAGGGGATAGTGGACAACGTTCCGTGGATGCTTGAAGAAGCAGTGTTCTTCCTTGGAGAATTTGCGGCATATCTTGCAGACAATGCGCCGATTATGGCGTCAAGGCTTGCTGAACTTGTGGCAAACATAGCAGAAATGCTAACAGATCCGGAAGCAATAGGCAGTTTTATTGATGTTGCAATATCACTGATAACAACACTTGCAGACAGCCTTATTGCAGTTTTGCCGATACTTCTTGAATCTGCACCGGTTATCATTGAGAATCTTGCCCAGGCGGTAACAGAGAACTTCCCGAAGCTTCTTGACCTGGCGTGGAATCTCATAAAGACGCTGACAAATGCAATTCTTGTGAACCTTCCTCTTATCATAGAGAGTGGCGAAAAGATAATTGACAGCATCGGCGTCGGAATCACTACAATGCTTATTCAGCTTGATGCAAAGGCCGGAGAGGTAGTTGACACTATCAAGCTGAGAATCAATGAGGCTATAGACTCGGCGAAGGCATGGGGTAAAGACCTTATTGACAACTTTATCGGCGGTATCAAGGAAAAGTGGGAGAATCTGAAAGAGACTGTCTCCAATGTGGCACAGAGCGTCAAGGACTTCCTGGGATTCTCTGAACCGAAGAAGGGGCCGCTTTCAAACTTCCACACATACGCACCTGATATGATGGAGCTTTATGCACAGGGTATCAAGGATAATACAAAGAAAATTACAGCACAGCTGGAATCAAGTCTTTCAGACGTCAAAGGTGCTTTTGACGCAGAAGGCTCACAGAGCAATTCTACAGGGCTTTATAGTGGGGGCAACGTGTTTAATATAACAATTACTTCCGGCACTATTTCGAGCGACTATGACGCACGCAGAGCGGCACAGATAATGTCTGAAGAGCTGAGTAATTTAAAATCAATGCAGAACATGGCAGTAGGAGCGTGATATACACATGAATTCAAGAGATTTTTTAACGATTAACGGCGCACAGAATTCCAATGACTTCGGACTGTATGTTGACACTCCGCCTATGTTTCGTATGGCTGAACAGAAAACAACAGTAATCAACGTTCCCGGAAGAGAAGAGAGCCTGTATATTACACACAACGAGTTTGAGGATGTTGTGATGCCGGTAACAGGTTACAGCTTCAGCAATGACTTTAACATTTCAGCGGTTTATGAATGGCTGAGAAAAGCAAAAAGATTCTCATTCAACAGTAATCCGACAAGGTTTTTTAAGGTTAAGAAGCTGAGGGGCATTACTCCGAACTACTCCGGGCACGGAAAAAACGTTATAACGATGGAGTTTGTTGTTTCTCCGTTCCGTTATTTCACTGATGACCCGAATCCGTACCATACCGGAAAAGAGTTTACTGTAAACAACGAAGGCAATTATTATTGCCGGCCTGTTTATGAGCTCTATGGAAACGGTGTTATCAGCATTGAAAACGATACAGAAAAGCTTGTGATTCTTGGAGACAAAGACAACAGCGGCAATTACAAAGGTGTTGAAGGTAACTGTGTTATTGACTCTGAACGTCTTATCATTTACAAGATAGACGGAAATACAAAGAAGATACTCAAGACTGAGGGTGTTATTCCGTTACTTTATGCCGGAAACAATCACATGAAGATTGAAGGAAATATGTCCTCAATATCTATCAATCGTAACCAAAGGGATGTGTGATGTATGAGATACAAACAAAAATATATCACAGTACATGCATTTGATACGCCGCAGGAAGATTTTGAAAGAAACCTTGACGGGAACGGACTCGCAATCCTTATACCTACTGTGTGCAGTATCACAGAGGAACTGAACGGCACTTATGAACTTTATATGGAACACCCACTTGACGAAGAAGGGCGATGGAAACTTCTTGAAGTGGATAACATCATTAAAGCAGACGGTCAGCTCTTCAGAATCAAGAACCGTAAAACGAAGCTTTCAGCAAACGGTGAGAAAGTAAGAGCGGTTGAATGTCTGCATATCTGGTATGATCTTGCCGGAAAAGCGTGCCCAAGCTACACAGCTTATCACTTCTCAGCATATTACTTCGTCAGAAATCTTCATGCAATACTGAATATCCCGACTGATGAGAATTATTATTATTTCAACAATGCTGCCGGATGGTACAGACCATATGATTTTTTCAAAGGATTTTCAACAAACTGCGGAACAAATGAAGAGGGTATGGTGGTTGCATATGCACATATCGAGCCGGCTAACATGGTTAATGCAGTAATCGGCACAGAATCATCATTTGTGAATGTGTTCAGTAAGGAAATAGACGGCGAAACAGTAACGCCGGAGCTTTACAGAGACAATTTCAGATGGTCATTACAATGGCGCAGACAGGGAGCGGTAGACAATGCATTTTCTATCGTTCACAAGGTTGACATGATAGACGTAGAGGAAGTATACGACACAAGCAATTATTATACGCATGTCAATGCGATAAGCAATATTCCTGGAGCTCCTACGATTGAGAACCATGTAAACGGATGGGGTTCTAAGGAGCATGTGCCAATGCAGCCGAAGGTTAAAATCGTAAAATTTCAGTATAACTCAGAAGAAACGGCTAACGTTGAACAGGCAAAGAACAGGTTTGTCCAGGACTACTGGAGATACTTCAGATCTGTTACAAAGCCAAGGCTTACAATCAGATGCAATTATGCTGAGCTGTCAGATACAGACCTTTACAAGGACTATATTGATGCAAAACACTGCAACGTAGGTGACAGTGGCACAATCGACTGTGAAGACCTGGGCATTAAGCAGGTTATGAAGGTAGTACGCAAAAAGTACGATTTAATCGATAAGAAAAAAGTTGAAATCACTTTCGGCTCAAAACTTGCTTCAATAACATCACCGGAGTATATGGCACAGACCATTAATAATTCCAAATTCACAAACAACGAGTATTTCAAGCTCGTTACAATTGAATAAAGGAGGAAATACCATGCAGAACACAGAGTTTTTAAAACTCAACATGCCTGAGCTTTCAGACAAGGCAGATATTCGCAAGATATCTGAGGACATGAAGTGGATTGATGATGTTATCAAGAAGCTGAACGACCTTCATGCATCTATCGAACAGCGCCTTACAAGACTGGAGCTCAAAGGAGAAAACACAGATACTGTGATAAGCGGTATCAGAAGTGATGTTTCAAGCCTTATCCGAGGAGTTGACGGGCTCGTAGTGAGAATCAATTCCCTTGAAGCATCAGTAACGGACACAGCGAAGCGAATCAACACACTGTCAGACAGACAGGCGGCTGATGTAGCACAGCTTACAAAGCAGACAGCGGCTCTCGAATCACGCCTTGCTGTACTTGCTGACAACCTTAAGAAGACAGATTCAAGCGTAGCTGAAATCACAAAGCAGATTGCAGAAGTTAATGGAAGAGTTGCTTCCTATGACAGCACTATTTCAGAGCTTAAGATTGCACTCAGCAATGTAAACGCTACAATCAAGAGCATTACTGATGTTACAGAGAACCTTGACGCACGTGTGACAGCTCTTGAAAAAGGTCCAGAGCCTGAACCGGTACCGCCTGTGCAGAAGTTCTATGTTTACTGGGGTGCTTCAGCTGCTGAAACTCCGAATATGTCAGTCGTATCTGGTTTACCATACAAGACATACACAGACACAGTTCTCAGAACTATTACAGTTCCATGTAACAGCGAATACTGCTATTACTGCATTCCAAAGTCAGAAGGATCTGTACAGTTTGAAGTCAGCGGATTTACAGGTGGCTTTGAGTCTCCAGTTGAAGTCGGCGTGATTGATTCAGAAGGAAACAGCGTGATTTATAACGTTTATAGGAGCACACAGCTTCTTGAAGGCACAGCACCTATCAAGGTTAAGAGATAACAAGGAGGTAAAATCATGAGCGTACCTATTATTGATACATTACAGCCGCTTGGCAAGTTCCCGGCAGTAAACGACAAGGATGTACAGTGCGGATCCGTAAGACTTGACGCAGCACTTGCGGCAAAAGTCAACAATGGAGATATGGCAAACGCACTCAGCGGTAAGGTAGACAAGGAATCCGGAAAAGGACTTTCATCCAACGATTACAGCGACGCTGAGAAGGCAAAAGTAGCAAGTGCCGCAAATGGAGTGGCAACGCTTCAGAACAACAAAGTTGATAAAGTTGAAGGAAAAGGACTTTCATCAAACGATTATACCGATGCAGAAAAGGCAAAGGTAGCAAACGCAGAAACAGAAATAGCAAAGTTCAACAGCTATTTCAAGCTTGTATAAGGAGGTAGTTCAAATGGCAAATTTACAGGCAAGTCATGAAATTATATCAGACAAGTCAAAGAACGCTGTCACAAATACTGAATACATCAAGCATGGTTCAGAGTGGCTTCACAACGTCGTAAACACTGCTGTAACAGCCTTAAACGCAAAGGCAGATAAAACATACGTTGACTCAGAACTTGCCAAGAAAGCAAGTACAGAAGCTGTAGCAACGGTTGATGCAAAAGTAAACGGCAAGGCTGATGCGAGTGTTGTTTCACAGCTCCAGGCAACAGTGAACACAAAGGCTGATACTTCAACAGTGGCTGCGTTATCTGAAAGAGTAACAGCGAATACTACAGGCATTACAGAAGCCAATGCAAGAATTGATTCAATCGTTGCACTTCCTGACGGATCCACAACAGCTGATGCTGAACTTGTAGACATAAGAACCAAGGCAGACGGCTCAAAAGCAAGCTCTGCAGGCGCCGCAGTTCGTGAACAGATTGCGGATGTAAAGAGTGATTTAAGCGAGCTGCCCGGCGCTTATAGACTTAACATGAATATCAGCGGTACGCTGTTTGATAAATCTAATTTGATTACAGGCTATTATCAGTCGGGAACAGGTATACTCAAAACAGATGTTTCAACATTTAGAGCATCTAAAACATATATTCCTGTAAAAAGAGGAGATAAAATCAACTTTGAAAACTGTACTCCGCTAATTGCGGTCTATTCATTAGGAATGGATGTTGTTGATGCTAAACAGGTATCAGAAGGATTTTATGTTTTTGAAAATGACGGATTTGTAAGAATATCAATGATATACACAGCAGTAAACAGTGCTGTGATTTACAAAGAAGGTAAACGAGCTGAGGCAAATGAACCACAGCACATATTTTCCGATATTGAACCTTTTGTTGTTGAAAAAATTGCTGATTTAGAAATCAACACTAAGCAGATGACTGCGCAGATTACAGAAGCTTATAGAAATAAGCTTAACATCAGCGGTATGTTATTTGATAAGCTGAATTTAGTCACAGGTTACTATCAGTCAGGAACAGGAATATTCAAAACTGATGTATCAACATTCAGAGCGTCTAAAACTTATATTCCTGTAAGTAAAGGTGAAAAAATAATATTTGAGAATTGTAACCCGCTTATTGCTGTTTATGATTCAAACGCTACAGTTATTGAAGCAAAGCAGATTTCAGACAGTTCATATACATTTGCTGAAGATGGATTCGTGAGAATTTCTATGGTTTATACAGCTATAGAAAACGCAAAAATTTACAAAGAAGGCAAACAGATAGAAATAGATAACCCACAGCATATTTTTAGCGAAGAAACAGCCGATGCATTATATACCTTTGAAACTTCAAGCAATATAAAGCTTGTGGCGCAAGGAAACCTGTGGGATAAATCAAATATTCTTGTAGGTAATTACAATGTAAATAGTGAGGATATCGGAAATGTGTCTTCATGGAGATATAGTCCAACGTTTATTCCTGTTGAAGAAGGGGATGTGCTTAATATTGAAAATGCTCAGCCAATAGTTCAGCTTTACGGTATTACAAAGAACTGGATTGGTGGCAGACAGATTGCAGAAGGAATTTTTGTTGTGCCAAAGGGAGTCAGATACATAAGATTTTCTATAGTTAAAACCTTTGTTGAAACTTTCAAGGTTTACAAAAAAGACGGAACAAGCGGAAAACTTGTTATTTACAACGAATTCAACAAGAAAGACAATCCCGTTATAGTTGATAAAAATGGTAACGGTGATTATACTTCACTCACTGAAGCTATACACGAAACAACAAATAATATCGTCGTTAAAGCAGGAGTGTATGATGTTGTAGCGGAATATGATGAATTTTTCGGCGATGACTTTCTTAAAAACTGCAAATTTTCTGATGACGAAGCAAAACATTTTCAGGGAGGCTTATATTTAGAAAACAGAACAATAACATTTGAAAGTGGTGCTATTGTAAACTGTGTTTTCCCATATTACAATAGAGCTGAAAAACGTTTCTGCCTGTTTTGGCTCGGACAGAATGCAGTTATTGATGGATTGTTCTGTGGTGATGTAAGGAATGTTTATTATATCATCCACGATGACACTTTTTCAGATAATGGTTCATACACAAATATCATCAGAAACTCTGTGCTTGTAGGAACTGTTACTCAGAATAACATTATCGGCGGCGGATGTTCAGGACACGCAACAAATATCGTTGAGAACTGCTATATGTCAAACGGTGTAGACGGTAGTGTTACTTTAAGATATCATAACGACAACGTAGCAAACGCAAGTCCAAAGGTTATTATTAGAAACTGTTACACAAACGGCAACATCAATTTTAACTGGTATGGCAGTCAGACTACAAAAATGCAGTGTTATGCTTTAAATAATGAAGTAAACGGCAGTATTGTTAAGGTTGCTGAAGATCCAAGCAGATATGATGTCGATAATATTGTACTGTATGCATGGAACAACAAAACAAATTCATGATGTCTTAAAGCAGACTTTAACTCAGCAAAGATGTTCCCGGCATTGATGTCGGGAACACGCTTCTGAGAACAGGAGGATTGAAGAGAATGGGAACTTATCAGATATTAACTCTGATTTTCGGTTCAGGCACTGTTTTAGCATTGGCAAAGTTCTTTCATGGAAAGCTTATTGAGCAGAAGAAACGCACAACAGCATTAGAGTTAGGCGTTCAAGCACTGCTTCGTGATAGACTATACCAGATGTATTCGCACTATATGGAAAAGGGCTCAGCTCCTATCTATGCACGTGAGAATTTTGAAAATATGTATCGTAAATATCATGATCTCGGAGCTAACGGAGTTATGGATGATTATTACGAAAGATTTATGGAAATACCGACAGAATAGGGAGTGGTTAAATGAAAAAGTGGTTCAAAGCTGCGCTTATAAGGGCTCTGAAAACAATGTCTCAGACAGCGGTTGCTATTATATCAACATCAGCTATTCTTGAAGAGGTAAACTGGCGCATGGTTATTTCAGCTTCGTTTCTTGCCGCCATTTTATCAGTTTTAACAAGCATTGCGGGATTACCAGAGGTAAAGGAGGATGAAGACAATGGGAAAAATGACTGAGTTAATCAGAATAGCCTGGAAATACGTGGGATATGATTACAGACATTTTACAGCAACGTTTGGCGGTGGCTGCTTCGCATGGTGTGCAGCCTTCGTGAGCACTATTGCAAAAGAATCAGATAACGCTGATATTATACCGGTATCTACAAGTTGTAACGAGCAAATCCGAATCTTTAAGAACCAGAACGCATGGCTCGGCAAGACAACAGACATTAAAGTAGGCGATATCTTATACTATGACTGGGATTTTGCTGATGAGCCTTTACCTGCTGATCATGTAGGCGTTGTTATTGAAACAAATAACAACATGATTAAAGTTATCGAAGGGAACAAGGGCGATGCTGGAAACGCTCAGACAACCGTAGGCATACGTGAAATCCCGAAGGATTACAAGTTTATCTTTGGAGTAGCTCGTCCTAAATACAATAGTTCTGAAGCTTCTGAACCTGTTTCAAAGATTGTTGCTGTGGAAGTAAGACAGCTTTCACGTGGTATGACCGGAAAAGATGTTGAAGCTATGCAAGCCGTATTAATGGCGAAAGGTTATTCATGCGGCAGTTACGGTTCAGACGGTGACTTCGGAGACAAGACACATGACGCTGTAAGAAATTTTCAGAATGATAGAAAAATCGAAGTGGATGGAATCGTAGGTGCTCAGACATGGAAAGAACTTTTCAGATGAGCTGACAACATTATTTATTTTATTTTTTGAATATTCACAAAAAAAGTTGCCTAATTATATAGGCAACTTTTGAACTATTTACAAATTCTTAGTCGTTTTTTTATAAACACGCTTACAGATGATAGCGCTATAACAATCGCTGTTGATAAAACATAAATAATTAAAGTATTATTTATGTTACTCAGAATAGGTTTGAAGTAAATGTTTGTGACAAACATATGCAGCAAATACATATCAAAATTGTATTTTGATAAACGTTCGGATATGTTATAAACTATTTTTTTAGAAGCAAAAACACATATTGATAATATTGCTATTATAGCATATAAATTATCATATATTATTCCTAGTTTACTAACACCTATAAAAGCACGAATTACAGATAATAAGACAAAAGCAATAGCAAGGAGTATTTTATGACCATGTGAAGCGCTAATAAGTTTTGTCAATATTTTATTATAGTGAAGAACCATTCCAATCATAAATGTTGAAACACAAGCAAGTACGTATCCGTATACTGGAATAGCAACGGGGATGCTTAGCACAACCGTCAAAACAATAAAGCAATAAATATTACGCTTTAAAAGCTTGTTTAGCATCGGAAATAATAAGTATGTTAAAACGCAAACAGAAATATACCACCAAGATGCATTAAATCCGTGGTATCTTGCTAAATATTGAACACCTGAAAGTGTAGCCGCTATTCTAAAAATAGGTTTTGGAGTTATAACGCTGAATAATTGTTGCTTAAAAAATAATATTCCGATTGCCAGGGAAAAAACTATTGCAAACCAATAGTTTATATAAATCTTTTTTAGATGTTTTAAAGTGAAATCTTTATAGTGGAGAGATTTGCTTTTTTCAAAGCTTGCACACAATCCATATCCGCTTAATATAAGAAATATGGCAACGCAGACTTTGCAACAAATAGATAAAGATGACACCAATGCCCCGCAAGGGATATTTTCGGCATTGAATAAATGATGAAATATCATAAATAATAGCGCAAAAAACTTGCAGAGATTTGTTTCTTTAGTGGTGAACATAATTTTTGCTCCTTAAGCTATATTTTATCAATGAAGGAAATCGGTATTTATTTTTCCTTCTAATTCTAAAACAATTATAATAAATTTTGCTGTAAAACGCAAACGATCAATTAATGATTGATATCAATCATTTTGTATTAAAAAGGTGCAATAATTAATGTTCCTGTTTACGTTTGTATTTTTTTATTGTGCAAAACTTCCGAAAAACTGTACATTTCATCAGAAAACATTTACATATAGTTGATTATAGTGTATTATAGATGACGGAAGGGGATGGTTGAGAATGTCACACCAAGTTATATGGTCAAAAATTATTCTAGAGACATTCATTGAGGAAGCAAATTTAAACAAGGAAGATGAATGGATCATGCGCACACGTGTTGCCGGATGGTCAAGGGTTAAGCAGAGCCAGGAACTACACATAAGTCTCAGCTGCCTTGACAAGAGAATCCGAAGGCTGAAAAAGCGATATGATGAAGTTCAGAAGAATAATCCGCTTCTTCCGCCACGCAAATTCTCGGCGGAAGAGTTATGGATGGACACACATTGACGGAGGTATTGAGAATGGATGAAAAGACAAAGGACAAAGTCCTTAAAGCGTTAGCTGATTACTGTGAAAGAACGGAGTGCCTTTTCTGCCTGTTCCGGGACCCTCTTTCTGAACCGTGCGAGTTTCAGAAGATAACAGGAAAAGAACCCTGTGACTGGAACACAGAGGATAATTAATAAAAAGAACCCATTGGGATTCCCAGTGGGTTCTTTTTTTACTGTTTGTGTACAGTTTTTGTGAAGTTTATCAGAAGTTTTTTTCATAACCGATGTGATATATTAAAGGCAAAGGAAGTGATAAAAATGTTCAATCCTTATTTTAATAACGCCATTCCCAATTACAATTCTCAATATAATCCTGTTACATCTGGTTATTCATACGGTAACCAGATGCCTAAACAGGAAATCACAGAAGTATATGGCTTGCAAGGAGCACAGGCCTTTCAGATGGGTGCAAACAGCTCTACAATACTGCTTGACGCCTCTAACCCTATCGTATATATAAAGAAAACTGATGGCGGCGGTAGCGCTTCTATTTCAGTATTCAAGCTTGTACCATGCGAAAATGATAATACTTCAGACCTTGAAAAGAGAGTTAAAAAGCTGGAGGAGATAATAAATGAATCCTATTCTGTCAATGCTTCAGAATTCAGGCAGCGGAAATCTGCTGAGTCAGATAGTTCAAATTAAAAATATGCTCGAAGGCAAGAACACTGACGAGGTATTTGATGACATGATGAAGAATAACCCTCAGTTCAGACAGTTCGTTGAGTCTAACAGAGGTAAAAGCCCCGAGCAAATAGCCAGGGAAAACGGAATAGATCCGACAATACTGCGATAGACCGGAGTGCACACGGTTTATTATACCGGCATGAAGTAAGAATCATGTCGCTGACTCTATACAATTAAGGAGGAAAATAAAATGGATGGAAACTACAACTACAGTTTATCAGACCTTGCCACAGTAACAGGCGGTAACGGCTTCGGAAACAACAGCTTCTGGATTATCATTCTGTTTCTGCTTATTTTCAATAATGGCGGATGGAACAGAGGCGGGTATGGTTACGGCACAGGCGGGGAGCTCAGCGGTTACGCTTCAGCAGCAAGTCAGCAGGATATCCTTTTTTCATCAAAGTTTCAGAACCTTGATAACAAAATGGATAAAATCGGCTATGGAATCTGTGACAGCACATATGCTTTATCACAGCAGATTAACGGCGCACAGTCTACAATCAGCGGCGCTGTTGTAAACGAAGGCCGAGCAATTCAGACACAGCTTGCAAGCGCTACACTTGACAATCAGCGCAATGTTGATTCAGTTCGTTATGACATGGCTAACTTCGCAAATGCTATTAACAGCAACATTGATAACAAGTTTGCTATGCTCGAAAAGAATCAGATGCAGGCACAGCTTGATGCACAGGCAAGAGAAATCAATCAGCTTTACATTTCTCAGCAGCTTTGCGGCGTAGTTCGTTGGCCTCAGGGCATGACCTACACTGCTTCCGGTTCACCGTTCTGCAATTATCCAGGAGGATGCGGCGGCGGTTGCTGCAACTGATAATTTGCTTTAACAGCACGTAGTTTTTTAAGGGAACGCAAAATAAAACGTGCGTTCCCTTATTTTATTAAAGGAGGAAATTAGAATGGGATGTTCAAGTTTACGCAAATCATGCAAGGATAAATCATGTCAGAGATATTACAATATCAGCGCACAGCCTTTTGCAGCTGACGAAACAATTCAGCTTGCTATTGCAGGAGCAAGAGTTGTAGACAGTGGCGTAGCTATAGAAACAGAGCCTATGAGCTACAACATCACAAAGACTGGATTATATCACATATCTGCTGACGTTAT
>JAZUIH010000087.1:0-10323 GCA_045642145.1 Oscillospiraceae bacterium
AGTAATATGTTTCGTTTCCGTGGCCGTTATAGTGCTTTTTGATTGCTTCGCTTGAACCGTATGTAAAGCAGACAGCAATGTTAATAACAAGTATCGCAAGCCATAACGGTATGGAAGGAACCTTGTTCTGCATTGCGAACATTACAAATACACCGGGTATAACATGAAGAACTGTTCCCCATGTAAATACATTTGAAGCAAGCTTTCTGGTTGTATTTGACTTGACAAGCATAGCTGCTGCTCCGCCAAGGAAGAGAATGCCAATTATCATGTAGCACAGTTTAAATGTGTCAATGATGGCAGGCGCACTCTCCTTTAATTCACCGAATGAGAAGAGAAGTGTCATAAGACCGGATACCATACCTGCAATCATAATAAAGATTACGAACATGCCGCCTTTTTTGGCAAGATCGGCATCTTTTTCTCTCATGAATTCTCTGTATGCTTCACGGCTCTTTTCTTCGTCAAAGCTGTCAGGAACAGAGTTAAGTGAGCTTTTTATTGCACGGTCAACTGCTGTTTTCTTTGCGGCTTCAAGATCCGGATCGACAAACTTCGGAACGTATCTCTGCTGTGCAGCAGGTTCGTCGTCAAGTAAAGGTTTCTGTACATCATCAAGTGTTCTGCTTGTCTGAGGAGTCTGAGTACCGTACTGCTGGAACTGCTGAGACTGAACCGCCTGAGGAGCCTGAGTACCGTACTGCTGGAACTGCTGAGACTGAACCGCCTGAGGAGCCGGGGCACCGTACTGCTGGAACTGCTGAGGCTGAACTGCCTGAGGAGCCGGAGTGCCGTACTGCTGGAACTGAGGCTGAGCTGCCTGAGGAGCCGGAGTACCATACTGCTGGAACTGAGGCTGAGCTGCCTGAGAAACCGGAGCACCGTACTGCTGGAACTGAGGCTGAGCTGCCTGAGGAGCCGGAGCACCGTACTGCTGGAACTGAGGCTGAGCTGCCTGAGGAACCGGGGCACCATACTGCTGGAACTGAGGCTGAACTGTCTGAGGAGCTGCTCCAGGTGTAAATGTATCGGAAAGAACAGGCGCAGCCACATCGCTGAGACCCGCTGTTTTCTTTTCCGGTACATACGCTGTGTCTTCAAGAACCGGTGCCTGGATACCATCCAGTGAACGCTTTACGGAAGCTGATGGATTATAAGTTGTTTCTTCAAGGGTTGGTGCCTGAATACCGTCAAGGTTGTGATTGTTTTCAGCCATCTTTTTTACCTCTCAAAATTATTAGTCTCTGATAATCTGCTGTGCTCTGTCAGGACCAACACCAATCATGCAGATGTGGCATTCACAGAGTTCTTCAAGTCTGTTGATGTAGTTTTTGCATGCTTCAGGGAGTTCGTCAAATGTTCTGCATCCTGAAATATCTTCTGTAAAGCCAGGAAGTGTTTCATAAACAGGCTTGCAGCCGTCAAGTTCTTCAAGAGCTGCAGGGAAGTGTTCGATGATTGTTCCGTCCGGCTTTTCATATGCTGTACAAACCTTGAGATCACCGATATTGCTCAGTGTGTCAAGCTTGTTAAGTGCGATACCGTCAAGGCCGTTTACTCTTACTGAATGACGAACGATAACTGCATCGAACCAGCCTGTTCTTCTCGGACGACCGGTTGTAGTACCGAATTCTCCGCCTACGTTTCTGATTGTTTCGCCTATTTCGTCATCAAGTTCAGTAGGGAAAGGTCCCTTGCCCACTCTTGTTGTATAAGCCTTTGCAACACCGATGATTCTGTCAATCATCTTAGGACCAACACCTGTACCTACGCAAACACCGCCTGATACAGGATGTGATGATGTTACATATGGATATGTACCGAAATCAATGTCAAGAAGTGTAGCCTGAGCACCTTCGAACATGATTGTCTTGCCTGCCTTGTGAGCTTCATAGCAGAGAACTGATACATCATCAACAAATGATGCAAGCTGTTTTCCGTATTCTGTGTATTCTGCAATTACTGCTTCAAGATCAAAAGCCTTTCCGCCGTATACCTTTGTGATTATGTCGTTCTTAAGCTTGCCTGTTGCCATTGCCTTTTCTCTGAGAACTTCAGGGTGGATAAGGTCATACATTCTGATACCGCATCTTTCATACTTATCCATGTATGTAGGTCCGATACCTCTCTTTGTTGTACCGATATCGCTGTTGCCTCTGAATTCTTCAGAAAGTCCGTCAAGTGCGATATGCCATGGCATAACTACGTGTGTACGTGGATCTATTTTAAGATTTTTTGTTGAAATATTTTTGTCGCTTAACATTTTGAGTTCTTCAAGGAAGCTCTTAGGATCTATAACAACGCCCGCACCGATAAGGCAGAGTGTGTCCGGATAGAGAATTCCTGAAGGAACAACGTGGAGCTTATATGTAACACCATTGTTTACTACTGTGTGACCGGCATTGTTTCCTCCCTGGGAACGTACAACTACTTCAGCCTGTGACGCAAGAATATCAATGACTTTACCTTTTCCTTCGTCGCCCCACTGGCTTCCGATTACAATACTACTTGGCATGTTCTAATTCCTCATTTCAAAAATATTGGTTTTCACGGGCTCCGTGAAAACATCCGTATATATTATATCAATTTTCGTGTAAACATGCAATAGGAAAAAACGAAAAAAATAAAAGGAGTGCAGAATTATTCTGCACTCCTGAACTGACGAAACAGTTATACTCTTAGCTGATTTTCCAGATATTTTCCGCATAGTCTGCGATGGTACGGTCTGAGCTGAATTTTCCTGAGTTGCACATGTTAAGCCACATTTTCTTGCCGAATGCTTCGGAATCCCTGTAGTCTCTGTTGCATCTGAGCTTTGCTTCAACGTAGCTTTCAAGATCACCGAGGAGGTAGTAGTTATCAGGCTTGTGCCAGCTTGCGCCGTCAAGAAGTGAAGTGTAGAGTTCTCTGAAGTCACCGCTGCCGCCGTCGCTGAAAGTGCCGTCAACAAGTGTTTCGATTACTCTTCTTATTTTTTCGTTTCCGGCAGCAAGCTTTCTGCTGCTGTATTCCGGCATAATCTTTTCAAGCTCTTCAACTGTTGCACCGAAGATGTAGTTGTTTTCCATTCCGGCTTCCTCAACAATTTCGATGTTTGCGCCGTCAAGTGTACCAAGTGTTACAGCACCGTTGGCCATGAGCTTCATATTGCCTGTACCTGACGCTTCAGTACCTGCAGTTGAAATCTGCTCTGAAACCTCTGCGGCAGCGATAAGCTTTTCGGCATATGAAACGTTGTAGTTTGAAACGAACACAACCTTAATAAGACTGTTTACCTCGTCGTCCTTTTCAATCATGGCAGCAATTTCATTGATAAACTTGATGACTGCCTTTGCACGTCTGTATCCCGGTGCTGATTTCGCGCCGAAGAGGAATGTTACAGGTGTGATATCCTTTATGCTTCCGTCCTTGATACCGAAATAAAGCCAGAGAATTGAGAACGCGTTGAGAAGCTGTCTCTTGTATTCGTGAAGCCTCTTGATCTGAATATCAAATATGCTGTCCGGATTAATACTGATTCCTTCTCTGTCAAGGATGAATTCTGCAAGCTGTGTCTTCTTTTCCTTTTTGATATCAAGGAATCTTCTGATAACGGCCTTGTCATCTGCATACGGAGCAAGCTTTTTAAGCTGTGAAAGATCCGTAACCCAGCTGCTGTTTCCGAGAAGTTCTGTGATAAGGTCTGAAAGCTCTCTGTTGCAGAGTGCAAGCCATCTTCTCTGTGTTATACCGTTTGTCTTGTTCTGGAATCTTTCCGGATATACTTCATACCATTCGTGAAGTGTTGAAGCCTTGAGAATTTCAGTATGAATCTGTGCAACACCGTTTACATATGATGAGCAGTATGTAGCCATGTTAGCCATGTGTACCTGACCGCCCTTTATGATTTTCATAACCTCGATGTTCTTTGCACTGATATCCTTTCTGTACATTTCGGAGAGGTAGTTTTCATTAATCATGAAAATAATCTCGTAGATTTCAGGAAGAAGCTCCCTGATAAGCTCCACATCCCATTTTTCAAGAGCTTCCGGCATGATAGTGTGGTTTGTATAGTTGAAAATTTTCTTTGCCATTCCAAGAGCTTCGTCATATGTAAGGCCTTCGTATGATGTAAGGAGTCTTATAAGCTCAGGAACCGAGATAACCGGATGAGTGTCATTAAGCTGGATGGTTATATATCTGTCGAGAGTTCTGATGTCACCGTGTTTTGCCTTGTGCTTTTTAATAATATCCTGAAGTGAGGCACTGCAGAAGAAGTACTGCTGCTTCAGTCTGAGCTTCTTTCCGTCTCTTGTGTCATCATTAGGATAGAGTACTCTTGAGATATCCTCGGCAAATATCCTCTCACGGTTTGCTTCAATGTACTTCTGCTCATTGAAAAGTCTGAAATCAAAGTCGGAAAATGCTTCTGACTGCCAGAGACGAAGTGTGCCGACATTGTTTACACCGTATCCGATTATCGGAATATCATATGGTACTGCGAGAACCTTCTGGTCGCTGAAGCTGATTTCCACAGCATCCTCATCGTGGCGTACAGACCATGCATCACCGTACTTTGTCCAGTTGTCAGCTTCTTCAGTCTGGAATCCGTTTTCAATCTTCTGTTTAAAGAGACCGTACTTGTATCTGATTCCGTATCCGTCAAGAGGCAGGTTAAGAGTTGCGGCGCTGTCAAGGAAACATGCCGCAAGTCTTCCGAGACCGCCGTTTCCGAGAGCAGCATCTTCAGTAGCTTCAAGGTCATTCAGTGAAAATCCTGCTTCTTCAAAAAGCTTAGCTGTATCTTTGTATATGCCAAGACAGAGAAGTTTGTTGCATATTGAACGGCCTATAACAAATTCCATTGAAAAATAGCATGCACGGCGTGATTCAAGATGAGCTTTTTTACTGTTCTTCCAGTTGTCGGACAGATTTTTCATTACGGTACTGCTGAGAACATTGTGAAGTACGTGAGGTGATGTAACACCCTCTGCTTTCAGGTGTTCAAGTTCCGCTTTTAATTCATTCAGAAATGTCTGTTTGTTCATTTTTTTCTTCCCTTTCCTTTTTTACTGCAGGTTTGCTGCATCGGTTATAAAGTTTGTTAAGCTTAAGAATTTTTGCTTTAAGTTCATTTGTAAAATCAATTTTTCTTGCTCTGTATGTCCAGTTTCCGGACAGCGTTGACGGAATATTCATTCTGCAGTCAGCATCTGCGCCGATGAAATCCTGGAACTGGGCAACTGCTGCATCTGAAATTCCGGACCATACGAGCCGCAGCATAGCGTCAGGTATTTCACGGTCGTAGCTGACGTTAAGATAATCCCTGCAGAACTTAAGCGAGTCCTTGTCAAGTGACTTGTACCATCCTGTAAGTGTATCATTGTCATGTGTTCCGGTATATGAATATGAGTTAGTGTCAGTAAAGTTGTGAGGCAGATAGTCGTTTTCAGAATCTGAGAAACCGAATTCAATTACTTTCATTCCAGGGTAGCCGACTGCGTCAAGCATCTTCTGAACCTCAGGTGTGATAAAACCAAGATTTTCTGCGATAATATCAAGGTGACCCAGTTCCTCTTCGGCTTTCCTGAACAGTTTTGCGTCAGGCCCCTTCTGCCATATTCCGACTTCAGCAGTCGGGTTTCCGTAAGGTATACAGTAGTAGCTTTCAAAG
Source organism: Oscillospiraceae bacterium (assembly GCA_045642145.1). GTDB lineage: Bacteria > Bacillota > Clostridia > Oscillospirales > Ruminococcaceae > HUN007. The sequence goes on from JAZUIH010000087.1 coordinate 5,654, forward strand.
CCTCTGAAGTGGTCTATTCTTATTATATCGTATGTTTCTGATGCGTTCTTAATTCTTTTAATCCACCATTCGAAGTCTGTCTTCTCATGATATTTCCAGTTGTAAAGAGGATTTCCCCACAGCTGGCCGGTAGGAGAGAAGCAGTCAGGCGGACATCCCGCAACAGCAACAGGTGTTTTATTTTCATCAAGCTGGAAAAGCTCAGGATATTTCCATACCTCTACACTGTCATGTGATACATATATAGGTATGTCGCCGATTATGCTTATTCCTTTTTCGTTGGCATATTCCTTAAGAGCCTTCCACTGTCTGCTGAAGCAGTACTGTATAAACTTATGAAATTTTATTTCGTTTTCAAGTGAACTGCGTGCGCTGTCAAGTGCTTCCTTACGGCACATAGCCAGGTCGGCCGGCCAGTTGTACCATGCAGCACCGCTGTACTTGAATTTCAGACTCATGAAGAGCGCGTAGTCATCAAGCCAGTCACGGTTAATCATTTCGAAAAGTCTGTATTCAGGCGTTATTCTGAATCTTGCAAAAGCTTTTCTCAGAACACTGTATACATTATTGTAAAGAAATTCATAGTCTACAGTACCGGGTTTCTGTTCCCATCGGATGCTGCTGTATTCGTTCTTCAGAAGAAGCTCATCTTTTTCGAGAAGTTCAAAGTCAATGAAGTAAGGATTGCCTGCAAATGCAGAAAACGACTGGTACGGCGAGTCCCCGTAGCTCGTAGGAGAGAGAGGCAGAATCTGCCAGAGTGCTACCTGACACTCTTCAAGAAAATCAATAAACCTGTATGCTTCAGCACCCATTTTTCCGATACCGTACTGGGACGGCAGACTCGAGATGTGAAGCAGTATTCCGCTTTTTCTCATAGTAAGTTCCTTTCCTGTTAGTGAAATGAAGGAATATAATCGTAGTAAACGAACATGTATTATGCGTTTACTGTAAAATATACTGAGGCTGTCCGAACATCTTTCATATAAAAAATGCTGACGAACAGAAAGAATTGACCCGGAAAACCAAACCTGTTATAATGACAGGCAGTAATAATCACAGAACACAGGGGATGAAAAAATCATCTCTGGTTAATCTTTCTGCAGTCAGCAGATGTATTTGTTAATATCATAATGATTCACCCAACCCCGTAATTACAGAATCCAGAAACAGAGAATAAACAAAATATTTGTTATCTGATGTAATGTATTACTGTAATATTGTTTATTATAACACTTTCTGATGGTAAATTTCAAGTGTTTTTTGTAAAAAACAAAAAAGGCTTCACAAATTAACGTGAAGCCTCATGTCAGAAACTGTTTTCCCTGATGTATTATTTGTTTTTGAGAAGGTCTCTGATTTCTGTAAGAAGGATTTCTTCCTTTGTTGGTTCCGGATCAGCAGGTGCTGCTTCCTCTTCCTTCTTCTTTCCGAGTTCCATAGCCTTGTTTACAGCCTTAACCATGATGAAAAGAATGAGAGCCATGATAAGGAAGTTCACAACAGCAGAGATGAATGCACCGTAGTCAAATGCAACGCCTTTTACTGTAAACTGACCGCCGACAAGAATAAGGTTGCCTGCTTCATCCTTTTCACAGCCGCCTGTGATGAGGGCGATAAGAGGGTTGATAAAGCTGCTTGTAAGAGCTGTTACAATGTTCTGAAATGCAGCACCGATGATAACGCCGACTGCAAGATTCATAACATTACCCTTTGCGATGAAGTCCTTGAACTCTCCGATGAGACCTTTCTTTGCTACGATAGCGTCCTTGATTTTGTTTTCGTTTGCCATTTTAATAATTCCCCTTTAAAAAATGATATGATATAATAATACTATAAATAATTATAACTTAATTAGTCAAAAATTTCACTATACATTATGAACGAAAAAATTATTCCGAAAATGACATATAGTAAACGAAAAATAAATTTTCTGAGTAACAGGCTGTAAGTAACTATTTCCTGCAGTAACAGGAGAGAACGAGTCAGAGACAATATAATAGTATAAATAAAAGAGGAAACTGTACACAGGAATTTTACAGGAACGAACAGAACAAGCTGGAATATTGTGTCAGGAATAAAGCGACAGAAATTTGTTCATAAAAAATTTACAATTTAGTTTGTAAAAAAACTTGCAATGATTTTGTGCGTATGGTATAATAGAAAAGCAGTCAGATGACTGTGGTTGATATGCGATGAAGCGAAAGGTTGCTGTCGGTATGACAGGGAATTTTCGTGGAGTATGTCCGATTTTAAACCGGGCGATTGTAATAACGAACACTGTGTGTGATTTGGACTTATCTGGACACTAAGACTGTGCCTTCAGGTATGCCCTGTCCTGTGTTGTGTTACAAAGCTTGGAAATTATGATTTTCAGGCTTTTTTTAATACATCAGAGACGGAAACACACGGCTAAGTGTTACGAAGGAAAACAATGCCCCCCGCAAAATTTATAAGGAGGCGAAAACAATGGCTGAAAAGGAAAAGATCAGAATCAAGATCAAGGGTTATGAACACGCTGTAGTTGACGCAGCAGCTGCTAAGATAGTTGATGCTGCAAAGAGAAGCGGCGCAAGAGTTTCAGGACCTATTCCGCTGCCGACTGATAAGGAGATAGTTACTATTCTTCGTGCTGTACATAAGTACAAGGATAGCCGTGAACAGTTCGAAATGAGAACTCACAAGAGACTTATCGACATTATCAGACCGACAAACAAAACAATGGAAACACTCGGTAATCTCGAGATTCCAGCTGGTGTACTCATCGAAATGTCTGAAAAGTAATTTCGAAAGAAGTACCAAAGTCATGTTGACGTAACAGTCAACCAATAACTTAGGAGGATTTTAAAATGCAGAAATCTATGATCGGTAAGAAAATCGGTATGACACAGATTTTCGACGAAACAGGAAAAGTAATTCCTGTAACAGTAATCGAAGCCGGTCCATGCGTAGTTGTTCAGAAGAAGACTATCGAAAACGATGGTTATGAATCAGTTCAGCTCGGATTTGGCGACGTAAAGATTAAGAACGTAACAAAGCCATTACAGGGTCACTTCAAGAAGGCTGATGTTGCTTGCAAGAAGACACTTAAGGAATTCAGACTCGATGACTGCAGCGCAGTTAATGTAGGCGATGTACTTAAGGCTGACGTATTTGCAGTAGGCGACGCAGTTGACGTAAGCGGCACAAGCAAAGGTAAGGGCTTCCAGGGTACAATCAAGCGTAACAATCAGCACAGACTCAAGATGACTCACGGTACTGGTCCTGTTCACAGACACGCTGGTTCAATGGGCGCATGTTCATCACCTTCACGTATCTACAAGGGCAAGGTTCTTCCAGGCCACATGGGTGCTGAAAAGGTAACAGTTCAGAATCTTGAAGTAGTAAAGATTGACGTTGAAAATAATCTTATTGCAATCAAGGGTGCTGTTCCGGGTCCTAAGGGCGGAATAGTTTGCATCGTTGATAGTGTTAAGGCTTAATGAAAGGAGGAAGCATAAATGTCTAAAGTTTCAGTATTTGATATGTATGGTAAGCAGGTTGCAGAAACTGAGCTTTCCGATGCTATTTTCGGAATTGAGCCAAATGAAGCTGTTATGCACGCAATGGTAGTTAATTACCTCGCAAACCAGCGTCAGGGTACACAGTCAACACTTACTCGTACAGAAGTACGCGGAGGCGGCAGAAAGCCTTGGAGACAGAAGGGAACAGGTCATGCAAGACAGGGTTCTATCCGTGCTCCTCAGTGGGTTCATGGTGGTGTCGCAATTGGTCCTAAGCCAAGAGATTACAGATACTCACTTAACAAGAAGGTAAGAAGACTCGCTATGAAGTCTGCATTATCTGTTAAGGCACAGGACAACAATCTTCTCGTTCTTGATTCAATCAGAATGGAAGAATTCAAGACAAAGACTATCGTTCAGATGTTAAAGGCTCTCAACGTAGAAGGCAAGGCTCTCATTGTTATGCCTGAAGTTGACAAGAAGGTTATCAAGAGTGCTGCAAACATCCCAGGCGTAAAGACAACACTCGTTAATACACTGAATGTTTACGATATATTAAATTACGACAAGTTCATTGTTGTACAGGATGCAGTAGCTAAAATCGAGGAGGTGTACGCATAATGAAGGCACCACAGGATATCATTATTAAGCCTATCATCACAGAGAGAAGTATGGATGCTCTCCAGGCAGGAAAGTACACATTCAAGGTTGATAGAAACGCTAATAAAATTGAAATTGCAGAAGCAGTTGAAAAGCTTTTCGACGTAAAGGTTGCTAAGGTTAATACAATGAACTGCAATGGCCGTACAAAGCGCGTAGGCAGATTTGTAGGCAAGACAGCTGACTGGAAAAAGGCTATCGTTACACTTAAGGAAGATTCAAAGACAATCGAATTCTTCGACGGTATGATCTGATAAGTCAGATATATTTGAGACTCGTTTGAGTCAGGTATGGGAGTAATGCTCCCGCAAAATGCATTTTTAAGGAGTGAATATAATGGCAATCAGAACATACAAGCCGACAACTCCATCTCGTCGTCAGATGACATGTACAGATTATTCACAGTTGTCAAAGGTTGCTCCGGAGAAAAGTTTACTTGAGCCATTAAAGAATAAATCAGGTAGAAACAGCTACGGAAGAATTACAGTTCGCCACAGAGGCGGCGCA
>JAZUIH010000088.1:0-3002 GCA_045642145.1 Oscillospiraceae bacterium
CAGGGAAGTTCTGATGAACATGAAAAAGCCGTCTGAATATTTTGAAAATCTGAAGGCAGACGGAGAGGTTAAGAAAAAATATCCTGAACTTTATAACCTGACCGGTGTTAAGCAGAATCAGAAATACCATCAGGAGGGTGATGTGTGGACTCACACGATGCTTGTTACAGACAAAGCTGCTGCCATGAGAGAGAAAACTGTTTTCCCGCTTGGATTTATGCTTTCTGCGCTTTGTCATGATTTAGGAAAGGCTGTAACAACTGAGGAAAAAGACGGAGCTATTCACGCATACGGACACGAATCTGCAGGAGTTCCGATAGCAGAAAAATTTCTACGTAGTTTTTCAGAGGATGAACGTCTGAACGGATATGTTCTCAATATGGTTCGTCTGCACATGGAGCCTAACGTCATTGCCGGTGCCGGAGCAAAGCTTAAATCAAGCAACAGAATGTTCGAAAGGTCATGTGAGCCTTATGATCTTATTTGTCTTGCATTATGTGACGGCGCAGGAAAGATACCACCGGACAGTGGGAATGAGGAGTTCCTGATGAAACGGCTTGATATGTACAATGAAATAATGTCGCGGCCGTATGTAACTGAAAAGGATATAACCGATAATAATATTGCCGATGAAAGTATACTTCCTGAGGTTCTTGAGCATGCACGGAAACTGCGCCTTGCCGGAACGGACCGGGAGAAAGCACTGATTCAGCTGAGGGGATTTGCACGAAAACTGAGAGAGGAGAAGCAAAGAGGATGAATACTGAAGAACTTAAAGAAAGAACTGCTCGCAGTGATTATGATTTTCTGAGGAAAAATGAGCATCTTGGGGACAGCATCATTTTTCTCGGTGTGTCCGGTTCATACGGATACGGAACAAATACGGAAACATCAGACCTTGATATACGAGGCTGTGCACTTAACAGTGCTGATGAGATACTTCTTGGTCAGGATTTTGAGCAGGTGACGGACACGGTTACTGATACAACTGTTTATTCACTCAAAAAACTGGTTTCACTTCTTTTGAACTGTAATCCAAACACCATTGAGCTTCTCGGATTAAAGCCGGAGCATTATTTCTGTATTACTGAAACGGGAAAAATGCTCATAGACAACAGAACCATGTTCCTCTCAAGAAAGGCGCTGAAATCATTCAGCGGTTATGCTGACGACCAGTTCAGAAGAATGTACAATCTTTCCGGCAGACTTGCAGACCAGAGTGTTCTCGAAGAGCACATACTTGTAAGTATGAACAGAGTTATGGCTGAATTAAGAAAAGAGTATGCTGATGCTGACGATGAAAAATTCAGGCTTTATCTTAGTTCGTCTGAAAGAGGAGATGCGGACATTGAAATTTTCGCTGACGTAAATCTGAAGCATTTTCCTGTACGCGGATTCCGTGACATCAGCAGCAAGCTTAATGATGTTGTAAGAAGCTATGAAAAAGCAGGAAAGAGAAATCAGAATGCCGTAACTCACAATAAACTCGGCAAGCACATGATGCATCTCCTGCGGCTCTACATGATGTGCATAGATATTCTTGAGAAAAATGAAATAATCACATACAGAGAGGCCGAGCACGACCTTCTTATGAGCATAAGAAACGGAAAATATCTTGATGAGAACAGTCAGCCGAAACAGGAATTTTTCGAGCTTACAGAAGAGTACAGAAAACGTCTTAAATACGCAGAGGAAAACACATCCCTGCCTGACAGTCCTGACTACGACCGTATAAATGAATTTCTGGCGGAGGTAAACAGGAAGGTTGTAACCGGATGTATATAACAACACAGAGCTTTGAAAATCCGGAACACAGATGATACTGATGTTTGGGGTTAAAAATACAGAAGAAAAAGCAGATGCACTCAAACCGCATCTGCTTTTTCTGTTGTCTCATTGCAGCGGACTGTGTAAAAATCAGAAAAATCTGATTTTTATAATTGAAAACCGTACCTGCGGGTGCAGGTACGGTTGAATCCACACCCATTTTAATGATATAATATTTCAGCAGAATGAAACTTTACGGCGGGGATGGTCGTATATTATAACAGAAGGAGGGAAAACAGCATGACAGACAGAGAAGATTTCTGTGAGGTGTACCGGAGAAATGTGCGGACTGTGTATCAGACGGCGTATATGCATCTCAGGAACAGGAATGACGCTGAGGATGCGGTGCAGAATATTTTTCTGAAGTACATCACAGCAAAGCCGGTGCTTGAAAGTCTGCAGCATGAGAAGGCGTGGTTTATAGTAACGGCGCGGAATTACTGCCGTGACCAGCTGAAATCGTGGTGGAGAAAGAAACGGACTGAAACTGAGGGTGAGGAACAGTTCTATGAGCAGTTCGAATCGGATGATGATTATGAGATGACTGAGATTCTTATGAAGCTTCCGGACAGCTACAGGGAAATACTGTATCTTTATTACTATCAGGAATACACCATTAAAGAAATAGCCGGTATAACCGGTCAGAAAGAGAACGCAGTAAAAACGAGACTGTGCAGAGCAAGAGACAAAATAAAGAAAATACTTGAAAAGGAGGAGGAGCCGTATGAGCAGGAAGGATGTTACCAGGCTTTTTGACAGGATGAGTCCGGATAATCAGCAGATACAGAGAATGCTGGAAAATGTACTCATGGCTGCTGAAGAAAACGGAGTCAGCGATGAAAATGAAAGCACCGTAAATGTTATAAACTACAGCAGAAGAAAATCACTGCGCAGAGCGGTGATGCCGGGAGCTGCAGCAGCGGCGGCAGCAGTGGTCTGTCTTGCCGGATATAACCTTATGAAAAATACGGTTGTTCCGGTTTCGCCGGATGCAGGACTGCAGGGGGATTCGATGTCGGAGTTCAGTACTAATGAAGAAGAGCCGTTGTTTCTGGAAGGCAGTGCACATTATTCATTTGTGAAAAATGAATATTCAGGAAATGAAGACAAGACGGAAATGGATTACTGCATAGGTTACGGCACCGGACATATGGTGTTTGAAGCCGTTACAACCG
>JAZUIH010000089.1:0-15668 GCA_045642145.1 Oscillospiraceae bacterium
TGGATTCGAAGGCGACTGCAAAGCTCCGCGAAAGGTCCAGGGGCGACCGCAAAGCCCCTGGTCAAAGTCACTTCAGCAACTGAAAGTCTCCTGGGCGAAAGGGTTCGGGGGCGACCGCAAAGATTCCAGCGGCAACCGCAAAGCCCTGCGAAGGGTCCAGGGGCGACCGCAAAGCCCCTGGTCAAAGTCACTTCAGCAACTGAAAGTCTCCTGGGCGAAGGGGTTCGGGGGCGACCGCAAAGCCCCCGATACGCCCCCGCATAACAAAAAAACAAAACCAGAAAACCAAAACAGCACATCATTTCGTAATGATGTGCTGTCCTTTTTATATCCAAATCAAATTTTCAGCAGTCCCCCGTTACCCTGCAGCTTCCTCCGCTTCCAGAAGCGCCATATGATGCCCGTAAGCCGCCAGAATCTCCTCCTCAAGCAGCTTCCTCGCAGCAGGAGAAATCGGATGAACTATATCCCTGAATATCCCGCTCTCATCCTTACGGCTTGGCATAGCCACAAACAGCCTGTCATCCCCCTGCACTACCTTAATATCATGCACTGCAAGAAGATTCTCAATAGTAACCGAAACAACCGCCCTGAGTCTTCCCTCAGTCAGTATCTTCCTTATCTTGATATCTGTAATTTCCATAAATATACCCTCCGTTTTAAAAAAATTATGTCATTCCGTCATTCTGTTTTATCAACGCCAAAACCGGAACCTGCCTCAGACAGCAGGTTCCGGAAGCTTTTTTATAACCTGAATTATCTGTTTACGTCGATAAGAGCAGCCTTTCCTCTCTCACCTGTACGAACCTTGATAACATCCTCAACGTCGTAGATAAATATCTTACCGTCGCCAATGCTGCCAGTGTAAAGAGTCTTTCTTGCAGTTTCAACAACTGTTTCAACCGGTACATTTGCAACAACAACTTCAATCTTGATCTTAGGAAGAAGTGTCTGTGCTTCTTTCTTTGCACCACGGTAATACTCATCCTGGTGACCGCTCTGGATACCGTAACCCATAACGTTTGTAACTGTAATACCTGTTACATCTATGCTGCTGAGAGCTTCCTGCATTTCCTGAAGCTTGTTCTGTCTGCATATGATAGCGATTCTTGTAATCTTCGAACCGTTTGACTTGTTCTCCACAACAACTGCCTTTTCTTCTGAAACAGGAGTTTCCTCAGATACTGTAGTTGCCGGCATGATACCAGCCTTAACCTCTGCCTTTGCTTCTGCCTTAGCCATTGAAGCACTTGCAGGAGCAGGAATAAAGTCTGCATATGATGATTCAAGGTTGTGCTCTGTAGCATCAAGACCCTTGACTTCTTCCTCAACTGAAGCACGAAGACCAACTGTCTTCTTGATTGTGATAAATGTGATACCCATAAGTACTGCAACCCATACGATTACTGCGCATGCACCAAGTGCCTGGATTCCAAGGAGCTTAGCACCGCCGCCGTAGAGAAGACCTGCTGTTTCAGTACCTGAACCGTCTGAGAAAATACCAACGAGAACTGTTCCGAGGAAGCCGTTCACGCAGTGAACACCAACCGCACCGACAGGATCGTCAATCTTAAGCTTCTGGTCAACAAATTCAATACCGAGAACAACTGCAAAACCTGCCACGATACCGATGATTGCTGCACCAACCGGTGTAACTGTGTCACATCCTGCTGTGATAGCAACAAGACCTGCAAGTGAGCCGTTGAGTGACATGGAAACATCAGGCTTGCCGTACTTGATCCATGTAAATACCATTGTAACACCAGTAGCAATTGCTGCTGCAATGTTTGTTGTTACGAAAATCTTTGCTGCGCTTTCAATTGCAACGTCGCCGTCCATTGAAACTGTTGAACATCCGTTAAATCCGAACCAGCAGAACCAGAGGATGAAACATCCGAGAGCACCGAGTGTAAGTGAGTGACCAGGAATAGCTCTTACCTCACCGTTCTTGCCGTACTTGCCGATACGAGGTCCGAGAACCTTTGCGCCTACAAGAGCAGCAACACCGCCTGCCATGTGAACTGCAGTTGAACCGGCGAAATCATGGAATCCCATGTCTGAGAGCCAGCCGCCGCCCCAGATCCAGTGAGCTTCAATCGGATAAACAATCGCGCTTATTACTGCACTGTATATTAAGTATGATGAAAACTTTGTTCTTTCTGCCATAGCACCTGAAACGATTGTAGCTGCTGTAGCACAGAAAACTGTCTGGAATATCATGAATGCCCAGAAAGGAACTCCGTCAGGAGCAACTCCTGCATAGTTGGCAGGATCAGCTATACCTGCATATGAACCGATGAACTTGCCGCCTCCGAACATAAGGCCGAAACCTAAAAGCCAGAATATCGGAGTACCGAGTGAAAAGTCCATAAGGTTTTTCATTATAATGTTACCGGCGTTTTTAGCTCGTGTAAATCCCGTCTCAACCATTGCGAAGCCGGCCTGCATAAAGAATACAAGTGCGGCACCCAGCAGTACCCATATCGTACTAACTGCTGAAAATTCCATAATTAATTCCTCCCGTGTGAAGGACTCTGTAAGTCAGGTCCGTCAATTAAAATGTTTTGTTATAAATGTCATCTTCTGTACCTGCGGCGCCTTTGCAGATACAAAAAAAACAGCAAAGGTATTATGAACGGAGTTCCCGTTCACAGCACCTTTGCTGTCTGTGCTTTTAGTATATATCATCACCGGATATTTGTCAACCCCTTTTTTGAAACTTTTTTTAAAAAACTTTCAGACGCATGTGCATATACTATTTTAGCACCCGGACTTAATTTTGAAAAGTTATGAAATTTCGTGCTGTGCAGGCCTCTCAAAATGCATTTGCAGCATCAGTTTTGAAGGATTGTACATATCAACTTGCAAAATTCACATATAACCCTTCATTTTTTGCCGCTAATTGAGTAATAATTAACTAAGTTGTCAGATATCTTTATTTTATAAGCTTTTTCAGCTTGACAAATTAAAATTTTAAAGGTATTATAGATACATAACAGAATACTGAACAACGATGTTCGTATACGACGCACGGCCGTGCTATGGCAGCACGGGACGCCTGCGCCGCGTACGGACATTTTTTTTACAGTAACCGGAAACAGAATTTTCCGGCTGCTTATTCTCACAATCAAGTTTGAAGGGGTGTCTATATGGACAATTTCAGAAATCAAAACCCGTTTGAAAAGCAGGGTCTCTATGATCCGAGATTCGAACATGATAACTGCGGTATCGGTGCAGTTGTTAATATCGACGGCCGTAAAACCAGAGACGTAGTTGAAAGCGCGCTCAGCATCGTTGAAAACCTCGAGCACAGAGCAGGTAAGGATGCTGAAGGAAAAACAGGTGACGGTGTTGGTATCATGCTCCAGATATCACATAAGTTCTTCAGCAAAGAAGCTGGGAAGCTTGGACTTGATATCGGTGATGAACGTGAATACGGTGTCGGCATGTTCTTCTTCCCGCAGAATGAGTTAAAGAGAAATCAGGCAAAGAAGCTCTTCGAAGTTATCGTTGAGAAGGAAGGCCTTGAATTTATCGGATGGAGAACTGTTCCTACTGATCCTTCAATCCTCGGCCAGAAAGCTGTTGACAGCATGCCTTTCATCATGCAGGGCTTTGTCAAGAAACCTGAAGATGTAAAGAAGGGTCTCGAATTCGACAGAAAGCTCTATGTTGCAAGAAGAGTTTTCGAACAGAGTAATGAAAACACATATGTAGTTTCTCTTTCAAGCAGAACTATAGTATACAAGGGAATGTTCCTCGTGGACGAACTCAGAAAGTTCTTCTACGACCTTCAGGACAAGAACTATGATTCAGCAATTGCCACTGTACACTCACGTTTCAGTACAAACACAAACCCAAGCTGGCAGAAGGCTCATCCGAACAGAATCATCGTTCACAACGGCGAAATCAACACAATCACAGGTAACGTTGACAAGATGATGGCACGTGAGGAAAACATCACATGTCCTGCACTTGCAGACCAGATGTACAAGGTAATGCCTATCATCGACGTAAACGGTTCAGACTCAGCAAGACTTGACAACACACTCGAGTTTATGCTTATGTCAGGTATGGATCTCCCTCTTGCAGTTATGATTACTATCCCTGAACCATGGGTTTACAACAGAAACATGTCAAAGAAGAAGAGAGACTTCTACCAGTACTACGCAACAATGATGGAACCATGGGACGGTCCTGCTTCCATCCTCTTCTCTGACGGTGACGTTATGGGTGCCATCCTCGACAGAAACGGTCTGAGACCTTCAAGATACTATATAACAACAGACAACCAGATGATTCTTTCATCAGAAGTAGGCGTACTCGACATTCCTGCTGAAAAGATTGTAAAGAAGGACAGACTCCGTCCGGGCAAGATGCTCCTTGTTGATACAGTAAAGAAAAAGGTTATCGATGATGACGATCTTAAGGAATACTACGCATCACGTCAGCCTTACGGTGAATGGCTCGATGCAAACCTTGTAAACCTCAAGGATCTCCACATTCCTAACAAGAACGTAACACGCTACTCTGACGAAGAACTCGCAAGACTTCAGAAGGCATTCGGCTACACATATGAAGATATCAAGACATCTATTCTTCCTATGGCAAAGTCAGGTTCTGAATCAATTGCTGCAATGGGTGCCGATATTCCTCCTGCAGCTCTTGCAAAATCAAACCAGCCTCTCTTCAACTACTTCAAGCAGCTCTTCGCTCAGGTTACAAACCCACCTTTTGATGCTATCAGAGAAAATGTTGTTACAGCAACAAACGTATATATCGGTGAAGACGGTAACATCCTTGAGGAAAAGGCTGAAAACTGCCGCGTTCTCAAGGTAGCCAACCCGATCCTCACAAGCACTGATATCCTTAAGATTAAGACAATGGATATTCCGGGATTCAAGGTTACAGAAATTCCGATTACATACTATAAGAACACTCCGCTCGAAAGAGCAGTGCATCAGGTCTGTCTCGCAGCTGACAGAGCACACAGAAACGGTGCAAACATCCTCATCCTCACGGACAGAGGCGTTGATGAAAACCATGTTGCTATTCCTTCACTCCTCGCAGTTGCAGCACTTCAGCAGCACCTTATCATTACAAAGAAGAGAACAGCTGTTGCCATGATTCTCGAAAGTGCTGAACCAAGAGAAGTTCACCACTTTGCTACACTTCTCGGCTACGGTGCATGTGCTGTAAACCCTTACCTTGCACATGATACAATCAAGAGCCTTATCAAGTCAAACATTCTTGACAAGGATTACTACGCAGCTGAATTTGACTATAACCACGCTATTCTCAGCGGTATCACAAAGATTGCTTCAAAGATGGGTATCTCAACAATCCAGTCATATCAGGGTGCAAAGATATTCGAAGCTATCGGTCTCAGCGATGAAGTTGTTGACAAGTACTTCACAGCTACAGTAAGACGTACAGGCGGCATCACGCTTGACGATATCAACAGAAGAGTCGATGACCTCCACACAGCAGCATTTGACCCGCTCGGTCTCGATATCAATATGGAAATAGACAGTGCCGGAAGCCACAAGATCCGTTCAGGCAAGGAAGAACACCTTTACAACCCTGAAACTATTCACCTTCTCCAGAAGGCTTCAAGAACAGGCGACTATGCAACATTCAAGCAGTACAGTGCTGCTATCCACAGAGAAGACAGACATATGAACCTCAGAAGTCTTATGGACTTCAGGTATGACGAAAACGGCGGTATTCCGATTGAGGAAGTTGAAAGCGTTGATTCCATCATCAAACGTTTCAAGACAGGTGCTATGTCATACGGTTCAATCTCACAGGAAGCACATGAAACAATGGCTCTTGCAATGAACGCTATCGGCGGTAAGTCAAACAGCGGTGAGGGCGGCGAAAGTCCTGAGAGACTTGCATCAAAGGGCACAAAGGAAAACAGATGCTCAGCTATCAAGCAGGTTGCTTCAGGCCGTTTCGGTGTAACTTCCGAATACCTTGTAAGCGCAGACGAAATCCAGATCAAGCTCGCTCAGGGTGCTAAGCCTGGTGAAGGCGGACACCTCCCTGGCAAGAAGGTTTATCCGTGGATTGCAAAGACAAGACACTCAACTCCTGGCGTAGGTCTTATCTCACCGCCTCCTCATCACGATATCTACTCTATCGAAGACCTTGCCCAGCTCATATATGACCTTAAGAACGCAAACAAGGATGCAAGAATCTCTGTTAAGCTTGTTTCCGAAGCCGGTGTAGGTACAGTTGCTGCCGGTGTTGCCAAGGCAGGAGCAGGACTCGTTCTTATCTCAGGTGCAGACGGCGGTACAGGTGCTGCTCCGAGAAGCTCTATCTACAATGCAGGTCTTCCATGGGAACTCGGACTTGCTGAAACACATCAGACACTTATCATGAACGGCCTCCGTTCAAGAATCGTAATAGAAACAGACGGTAAGCTCATGACAGGACGTGACGTTCTCGTTGCTGCTCTCCTCGGCGCTGAGGAATTCGGTTTCGCTACAGCTCCGCTGGTAACAATGGGATGCGTAATGATGAGAGTATGTAACCTCGATACATGTCCGGTAGGTATCGCAACACAGAACCCTGAACTCAGAAAGAACTTTAAGGGCAAGCCTGAATACGTTGTAAACTTCATGAGATTTGTTGCTGAAGAGCTCCGTGAATACATGGCTAAGCTCGGTATCAGAACAGTAAGTGAACTCGTAGGTCGTACAGACCTTCTCATTGAAAAGGAATGCGACAACGAAGCTCACATCAATATCCAGAGAATCATAAACAACCCGTATACAGGTACAGATGCAGCAAGAGTATTCAACCCTGATGATATTTATGACTTTGAACTTCAGAACACTGTTGACGAAAAGGTAATCATGAAGAAACTCAAGTCAGCTCTTGCAGGTGGTCAGAAGAAGTCAATCGAAATTGACATCAAGAACACAGACCGTACACTCGGTACTATCTTCGGCTCGGAAATCACAAAGCTCCACCAGAACAGTCTTGAAGAAGACACTTACAGAATCAAGTGTAACGGTTCAGGCGGTCAGAGCTTCGGTGCATTCATTCCTAAGGGTCTCACACTTGAGCTTTCAGGTGACAGCAACGACTACTTCGGAAAGGGTCTCTCAGGCGGTAAGCTCATCGTTTATCCACCGGCAGGCATTAAGTACAAACCGGATGAAAACATCATCATCGGTAACGTTGCCCTCTACGGCGCAACAAGCGGCAAGGCATTTATCAACGGTGTTGCAGGCGAACGTTTCTGTGTAAGAAACTCAGGTGCAACAGCAGTAGTTGAAGGTGTCGGCGACCACGGATGCGAATACATGACAGGCGGACGCGCAGTTATCCTCGGTCCTACAGGCAAGAACTTTGCAGCCGGTATGAGCGGCGGTATCGCATACGTTCTCGATGAAGAATGTGACCTCTATACAAAGCTCAACAAGGAAATGGTATCACTCAACGAAGTAAACCAGAAGTATGATATCATCGAATTAAGACAGCTTATCACAGAACACGTTGAAGCTACAGGTTCAGCAAAGGGTAAGGAAATTCTCGAAAACTTCGAGGAGTATCTGCCTAAGTTCAAGAAGATTCTCCCTCATGACTACGCAAAGATGATGATTACAGTAGCTCAGATGGAAGAAAAGGGTATGAGCAGTGAACAGGCTATGATCGAAGCTTTTTACGCTAATACAAGAAAGTAAGAGGTGCATTAGGATGGGAAAGCCAACAGGATTTATGGAATACGAAAGAGAAACAAGCAAAAGCGTTTCTCCTTCTGAAAGAATACAGAACTTTAACGAATTTCACCAGCATTTATCTAAGGAAAAGCAGCAGACACAGGCTGCAAGATGTATGGAATGCGGCGTACCTTTCTGTCAGAACGGTACAATAATCGGAGGAGCAGCTTCAGGCTGTCCTCTGAACAATCTCATTCCTGAATGGAACGACCTTGTTTACATGGACAAGTGGGATGAAGCTGCAAGCCGTCTCCTTATCACAAACAACTTCCCTGAATTTACTTCAAGAGTATGTCCTGCTCTCTGCGAAGCAGCCTGCACATGCAACATAAACGGTCTTCCGGTATCAGTAAGAGAAAACGAATATGCAATCATTGAAAATGCATACAAGTCAGGACTTATCACACCTAAGCAGCCTTCTGTAAGAACAGGCAAGAAGATTGCAGTAATCGGCTCAGGCCCTTCAGGTCTTGCAGCAGCTGCGCAGCTCAACAAGAGAGGCCACAGCGTTACTGTATACGAAAGAAACGACAGAGTCGGCGGACTTCTCATGTACGGTATTCCTACCATGGAGCTTGAAAAGCACATCATCGACAGACGTGTAAAGCTTATGAAGGCCGAAGGCATTAAGTTTATTACAAATGCAAACGTTGGTACTGATGAGTACAGCGCACAGGATATTATCAGCTCATATGATGCAGTGGTACTTGCCTGCGGTTCATCAAACCCAAGAGATATAAACGCTCCGGGACGTGATGCAAAGGGTATTCATTTTGCAGTTGATTTCCTTAAGGCTACAACAAAGAGTCTTCTTGATTCAAACCTTGAAGACAATGACTATATTTCAGCAAAGGGTAAAAACGTTATCGTAATCGGCGGCGGCGATACAGGTAATGACTGTGTCGGTACATCAATAAGACACGGCTGCCGTTCAGTAATCCAGCTTGAGATGATGCC
Organism: Oscillospiraceae bacterium; assembly: GCA_045642145.1. Taxonomy (GTDB): domain Bacteria; phylum Bacillota; class Clostridia; order Oscillospirales; family Ruminococcaceae; genus HUN007. Next base: position 8,694 of record JAZUIH010000089.1, read on the forward strand.
TAAACTCCCTGATAAGAGAACAGAGAGCAACCCGTGGCCGGAATGGCCAAGAGTCTGCAAAACAGACTACGGTCAGGAAGAAGCTATCGCTAAGTTCGGTTCAGACCCTCGTGTATATGAAACAACTGTCAAGGAGTTCGTAAAGAACGACAACGGCGAACTCTGCGCTGTAAAGACAGTAAAGGTTCACTTTGTAAAGAACGCTGAAACAGGCCGCATGGAGCTTAAGGAAGTTGAGGGAAGCGAAAAGGAAATCAAGGCAGACCTCGTACTTATAGCTGCCGGATTCCTCGGTGCCCAGTCATATGTAACTTCAGCATTCGGCGTTGAAACAAATGAAAGAACAAATGTAAAGACTGCAGAAGGTTCATTCAGCACAAGTGTTGAAAAGGTATTTACTGCAGGTGACATGCACAGAGGTCAGTCTCTCGTAGTATGGGCCATTAACGAAGGCCGCAGAGCTGCGAAGGAAGTTGACAATTATCTTATGGGATATACAAACCTCAGATAATTCTCCGCTATTGATTTAAATCAGCATATATAGTATAATTATAGTGAACGGGAATTCTTTTTCGTTCACTATAATAGTTTATTATCTAATCGGAAATCCGGTCATCCGGATATACTCATCCTCTCTGTATGCAGGGAGGGTGAATTCATTAATATGAAAAACGTGAAAGGATAAAAACCTTATGACAAAATATTCAGAATCAGATGTTATAAGTTTCGTAAACGAAAACGACGTACAGTTCATAAGACTTGCCTTCGTTGACCTGTACGGAAATCTGAAAAATCTGGCCATCATGCCTTCTGAACTCCAGAAAGCATTCACAAGCGGTATCTCAGTTGACTCATCACTGTTCTACGGTGCTGATGACTACTCACACGGTGATATTCACCTTGTACCGGACCCGTCAACCCTCTCGGTTCTCCCGTGGCGTCCGAGAGCAGGCAGAGTTGTACGATTCTTCTGCCATCTTAAAAACCACGACGGAACACCGTTCAGAGGCGACATCCGTGCAAGACTCAAGGCAACAGCAGACAGACTTGCTATGAACGGCTACAACTGTACAGTTGGAACAGAGTCACAGTTCTATCTCTTCAACCTTGACGAGAACGGAAACCCGACAAGAACACCAAACGACAGGGCAGGCTACCTTGATGTCTCCCCTCTTGACCACGGCGAAAACATAAGACGTGAGATCTGTCTCTCACTTGAGGAAATGGAAATACACCCTGAAACCTCACGTCACCTCCACGGACACGGACAGAACGAGATAACCTTCAGGTCAGGCGACATTCTTGCAGCTGCTGACAACAATCTCAACTTCAAGACCGCCGTTCGTTCAATAGCTTCCCAGAACGGCCTGCACGCTTCGTTCATGCCTTACCCGCTGAGAAACCAGCCGAGAAGCTCATTCTATCTGAATATCTCGGTTTCAAAGAACGGCCAGAACATATTTGCCGGAAAGGACGGAAAGCTTCCTGAAGACGGAGCTCACTTCATTGCCGGTATCCTTAACAGGATGAAGGAAATCAACGTATTCTTTAACCCTACAACAAACTCATACTTCAGAAACGGAATGGTTGTTGAACACAGATACATCAACTGGGCTCCTGAGCGCCGCGACACAGCACTCCGCGTTGTAAACGCAAGCCTCTCCGGCGAAAGACTCGAGATCCGCTCAGCTGACCCGCTCTGCAATATCCACCTTATTCTTGACCTTGTACTCAAGGCAGGTCTTGAGGGCATTGAGAAAAAGCTTCCTCTTCCGGAGCCGAACTCAAAGGAAATTCAGATTCCGGAAACCCTTGAGGAGGCAGTAAAGCTTGCAAGGGAAAGCTCATTTGTAAAGGAAAATCTCTCTGATTTTGCATGGGAAAAGATATTCGGAATTCTTGAAACAAGACTTCAGTGTTACAATGCAGCCGAAGACAAGGCTAAGTTCGAGGATGAAACTTATTTCAATATAATGTGATATCATTCACATACAGCCAGACAGCATCTTTACAGTCATGCACATATGCTGAAACTGTCAGCGCACAGCAGGCAGTTTACTATAGTTTTTCTGAACGGAAGGTGTACCATATTGGATAAAACACTTATTGTATCTGGTTCAGATCAGGCGGCAGCACTTCTGTCAGACCTTATGAAGTCCTACAATGGCAGTCAGATTACAAACGCAGGCAGCGGAAATGAAGCACGAAGGCTCATAAACCGCACTGACTTTGATATGGTTATCATAAGCACTCCCCTCCCGGACGAATTCGGCAGCGACCTTGCGTCGACCATCACCGACAAAACAAGTGCCGGGGTAATGCTTATATGCAAAGCGGACATAGCTGATGAAATCACCGAAAAGGTTGAGCCATTCGGTGTCTGTGTACTTGCAAAACCACTTAACAAAACTCTGTTCTACCATTCGCTGAAGCTTCTCCAGGCAACCAGATCCAGAATGCTCAATGTAATGAAAGAGTATAACAAACTTCAGACAAAAATAGAAGAGACAAGACTTATAAACCGTGCAAAGTGTATTCTTATTCAGTATCTGAAACTTACTGAACCGCAGGCCCACAGATATATCGAAAAACAGGCCATGGACCAGAGAACCTCAAAGCTTGAGGTGGCAAAGAGTATACTTACAACCTATGAATAAAAAGCAGAAAAATACTGATTCCGGAAGTTTAAGGGGCTCTGCCCCTCTGACCCGGCATGCCGTTTTACCGGCAGCGCACATGAACAGTCATACAATAAAAAAACAGTGAAAGTCAGATTCAAACTAACTTTCACTGTTTTTTTCAACTTCAGTAACAAGACAGGTAACATTGTCCCTGCCGCCGTTTTCAAGGGCTTTTTCCACGAGCAGCTTCGCTGTGCTGTCACTCTCCGCAGAGAGAAGAGCTCTTATCTCATCCGCACTGCACATCTCGTTGAGGCCGTCGGAACACATCAGATATCTGTCCCCAGGTGTCAGTGTGTATGAGCCTGCAAAACCGGACTTTACGTTTTCCGTATCGTCATCGTATCCGAGATACATCGTAAGCTTGTGTCTGTCAGGACTTGTTTCGGCTTCCTCCTCAGTGAGAACGTTGGAGTCAATCATATCGTATGCAACCGTATGGTCACGGGTAAGACGTGTCAGAACATCGTTCCTGAGAAGATATATACGGCTGTCGCCGAGATAGTACATATAGACAATATTTTTGCATACACAGGCAAGCGTCATAGTGGTTCCGCCGCGTTCACCGCCGGCTTTTCTTACTTCTTCATTTATACGCCTGCTCGCATCACACGCGTAGGCATCAACAAGTCTGTTTCGTTCCCTTACGTCGGCTGCGTTTCCGATAGTATTTCTGTGCTCATCAAGCACCCTTACAGCAGCCAGGGACGCAACCTCTCCGCAGCTTTCGCCGCCCATTCCGTCGCATACCGAGTAAACCGCAAAGTCGGTTATCTCTTCAGTAAAGGTTTCGGAAAAATCGTCTGACACATCCTCTGACAGTATTCTTCCGTTTGCATAGAAATTATCCTCGTTGTTTTTACGCAGTTTTCCGACATTTGTGGAAACTGAAATCTTCAGACGCATTTTTCATCACCTCCGCAGTCCGGTACTTTTTACACGTGTCACAGTATGACACAGCAATCCATTTATCATTATATCACAGGATTTCAACATTGTCAATTTTTCACGAAAAAACTGATTAAAACGAAATTCATCCTGCCGTTCAGGCAGTGCCCGGTCAGAAAAAAACGGTGAAAACCAAAGGAAGGTTTTCACCGTTTTTTTATAAATCTCACTGTAACTCTGCTCTGTCCGCTCAGGTTACAGGTGAACAGCGTCATGTCCCACTGTCCTGCCTTCATGTCATCTGCAGCATCCCCCGGTATGACTTCGGTTTCACTTACCTCGTAGACTGTCTGCACCCCGTCCGCGTCAGTGAAGTACGCAGTGTCTCCCTGACGGAGATTTTTTATTCTCCCGAAGTGGGAATCGTAATTATGCGCGGCAATGATAAGACTGCCTTCACCGGCTGACCCGGAGTATCTGCACGGCCACCTTTTAAGGGCCTCCATGCTGAATTCCGCTCCCACAGGCAGCTCAAGACCAAGCCCAGGAACTGTGAGTATTCCTGTAAACTCCGAGGAGCCTGTGCTGATGCGCGGCTCGTATGCCTCCACGGCAGATTTTTCAGATTCGTCATCATATTTTACCGAAAACACCGGAGTGTATACGGGAACGCTCTGCACATGACGGCTCTGTATTTTTTCCTCTATTATCCCGCTTAGTTCCGCGGCAGCCGACGCAGCCGCTTCACCTGCATTTTCCGACTGCCGTACATTGTAAAATGCAAGACCGCCCGCTGCAAGTATCATGGCACATCCGGCGGTGACAAGCAGATTTCCTGCAAATGCAGCCATGTCACTCACCGTCCTTTTTTCTCAGAACTGCTCCGGCCGCGGCAAGTACAAATCCAGCCGACGCAAGAACAGGTACAGGCCACCAGAGCTGACCTGTCTGGGGAAGTCCGGTGTCAGTACTGTTGTTTATCTCAGTATGCACCGGAGAGTCTGTTCCTGATGTGGTATCTGTAACAGGTGTATCCTGGCTGTCCGTTTCCGTAACAGTATTGTTGAAGTCACTGTCATCAGTGCTCATGGTTATGTGCGGGTCACCTGACGGCAGATTTGTGCTGGTCATATGCCATATGTAATGCGTCTCCGTACTGGTGTCATCCGTACGGTTAGTCTCCCTGTGATAAAGCGGATACACGTACTCAGGAGCATCCGAGTTTATAACGGTCCACTCCGTGTCATCGTCCGGCACGTCGCGTATTATATATGTCCAGTCATTGTCCCTGGTGAGCTCAACGGTCGTATACTCCTCGTCATCACGGAAGATTATTACTGTGACGCGTTCCTCGGGAGTGTGAATCGTATCGTCAGGGAAAAACTTTATAACTATATCCTTGAAGCTTTCCGGCTTTGATGTGCTTATTTTCGGAGACGCGCTTACCTCAGTTCCCCACGCACTGCTGTACGCCGCATCCGGTGACACGCAGAGAATAAGCGGCTGCGCCATGTACACCACATTTTTCAGCGCCAGTCTGTGCGGCACCGCTGTGTACCATCCGTCCTCAAGGTCTGCAAAACACAGCATTCCGCTCTCATCCGTAACACCGCTGCCGCAAGGAGATATTTTTTCCGCAGCTATATAACCGGAGACTGTCTCAGCGTAGCTCTGCAGCTCCTCACCGGTACGGAAAAATGACGGTATCCGGTAATTTTTCAGTTCACTGATATAGTCAGCAGAACCATCCGGACATGCCTCCGCAACCCGGTAGATGTCCCAGCTCATGCCCTGAATACCGCAGTCAAGGGTTATTTTACCGTCAGAAATCTGTGAGGCGTATACTGCCGGACAGGATGAAAACGCAAGAACAGCAGCCGCAGAAGCTGCAGTCACGGCTTTTTTCATTTTTCTGTTCATACGGTTATCCCTCCTTTTCTGCAGACTTCTTCCGTTTAGCTCTGTCCCTTATGCTCTTTCTGATACTCTGAACAAGGAGAATCAGTCCGAGAACAAGAAGCAGAGGTGCCGCAACAACAGGTGCAACAATAATCGGGTCTATCTGGTAGGCCTCATTTGCGATATATACAGGCGCCTTCGTGTCATCCTCCGACATTCTCTCGCCCCTTATAAGCAGACGGTGGCTGTTGATTCCGTACGGCGTGCAGGTCATAAGTGTGCAGTAATCCTTCCCGAATACCGGCATCAGGTCGTCAACGTCCGTCGGCTCAACCGTCCTTATCTGGTCAATGCGATAGGAAAATACACGGTTGAGTACTGTTATGTAAAATATGTCCCCACGCTCAAGCTTGTCGAGGTCAGTAAATAATTTTGCTGAAGGAAGTCCTCTGTGTCCGGACAGAACAGAATGTGTACCCTCTCCGCCAACAGGGAGACATGTTCCCGGTATATGACCGGCCGCTATCTGAAGTACATTCGGATCAACACTGTGGTATACAGGGAGCTCCACCTTTATTTTTTCAATGGTGATATACCCCATGATTCCCGTCCCCGTGATGTCCAGCGCCTCACGGTAGCCGCTCACCGTATCCGGGTGATAGAACGAGTCCTGCGTCTGCAAAAGCCTCCTGTTGTACTCTTCAGCCCTGTCAAAGTATTCGCTGATTTTCTCATCAGACATACCGGACGTAACCACCTGGTCGTAGCTCTGAATCGCCCGTGACTGATGACGTGAGTTTACATATTCGCTTACAGACGGATATAAAATCAGGGAGAGGCCGGTGATCATCACTGCTGCCAGTATTATATTGGATATCTTGATTTTCATTGGCTTCTCCTTGGGTTGTAGTTTTTTATGTTTCTTTAGTTTGTTTCAGACATTTTAAAGTAAACATCTGATGATTAGGACATTTACTTTAAAATATCCGAACCGGGGAAGTAATATTACAGTGAACGCAAAAAAGATTTTTACGTTCACTGTAATATATTTATTTTTATTGCCCTGCACATCCGATGACTACGTCATCTCCGTACATATCGGCTAATAGTCATCGACAAAATATTTTGTCGATGACTATACTTCCCCGGACGGACACATCAGTCAGCTTCGATTACAGCCCCCGTTTTCAGGGCGATGACATCAGCTGAAGGTTATGAGTCTTTTAGCTTCTGAATCAGCTCAGAAATCACTTGTCGTCCTTAAGTGACATTCTCTTTCTTGTGATTAATACCACAGCCGCACCAAGTACAAGTGCGCCACCTGATACGTAGAAGATTGTTGTACCGATACCACCAGTGCTTGGGAGTGTTGCGCGTTTGTTGTTTGCAATTACAACATTCCCGTCATTGTTGGGTACAGGAGTTATTGTAAAAGTACCATTAAAAACTCCATTATCTACATTTTCTGTTATGGTTACAGTCACTGGAGCTGCAAGAAGATTGTAAC
>JAZUIH010000090.1:0-31977 GCA_045642145.1 Oscillospiraceae bacterium
CATGTCCTGCATATCGTGGTAGTGGTTTTCGAGTGTTTCACATACCTTGATGAATTCAGCATATGCTTCAGGGAATTCTTTTTCCATCTGAGCGATTGGCATTGGTGTACGTACGCCGGCAACAACGTCTTCACCCTGTGCGTTGATAAGGAATTCGCCCATGAGCTTGTTTTCACCTGTACCAGGATCACGTGTAAATGCAACACCTGTACCTGACTGGTTGTTGAGGTTACCGAATACCATTGGCATTACGTTAACAGCTGTACCCCATGAGTAAGGGATATCGTTGTCTCTTCTGTATACGTTAGCTCTTGGGTTGTCCCATGAACGGAATACTGCTTCGATAGCGAGCTTGAGCTGTTCTACTGGATCTGAAGGGAAGTCCTTGCCGAGCTGGTTCTTGTATTCAGCCTTGAACTGTTCAGCGAGCTTCTTGAGGACAGCAGCTGTGAGTTCAACGTCGAACTGAACGCCCTTTTCTTCCTTCATCTTGTCGATAAGCTGTTCAAAGTACTTCTTACCAACTTCCATAACTACGTCTGAGAACATCTGGATGAAACGTCTGTATGAGTCATATACGAAACGCTCAAAAGCAGGATCCGGGTTGCCTGCGATCATAGCAGCAACAACTTCGTCGTTAAGACCAAGGTTGAGGATTGTATCCATCATACCAGGCATTGAAGCTCTTGCGCCTGAACGAACTGAAACGAGGAGTGGGTTCTTGAGATCGCCAAACTTCTTGCCGTTCTCTTTTTCCATCCATGCAACGCCTTCCATAGCCTGAGCCATGATTTCGTCGTTAATCTTACGTCCGTCTTCATAGTACTGTGTACAAGCTTCTGTTGTGATTGTGAAGCCCTGTGGTACAGGAAGACCGATTTCTGTCATCTCTGCGAGGTTAGCACCCTTACCGCCGAGAAGATTACGCATTGACATATTACCTTCTTTAAAGGTATATACCCATTTGTTTGCCATTGTAATTACCTCCAAATATTAAATTATCTGAGTAGTCCATGCCGCTGAAAAACAGTATTTAACCCGATACGGCTGGAGTTAATTATAATTATATCACAATAAAATAGAAAATACCATAGTTTTTTTAAAAAAAATAAAGTAAACGAAAAAATATTATTTTCCTTCCTGTTGCACTTGAAATTTACCCGTGAATTTGGCATAATATAAGTTGGTATTGCCCGCGCAGGGCAGAAAAACAATAAAATTAAGTAAAATAAAAAACAGGATGTGTTTATATGGATAATGCAGTAATACTTGCCGGCGGACAGGGAAAAAGAATGAAGGCAGAAATGCCGAAGCCGCTTTTCAGGGTTCTTGGTGAACCAATGCTCGAATGGGTTATCGGAGCCTGCGAAGGAGCCGGAATATCGGACCTCTGCGTCGTTAAGGGCTATATGGCTGAAATGATAGACGAGTACCTCGGGGGCAGATACGAAACAGTTCTCCAGGCAGAAAGACTCGGAACAGGACACGCAGTTATGCAGGCCATTCCTTTCCTTGAGAAAAATTCAGACGGTAACACACTCGTGCTCTGCGGTGACGCACCGTTTATTGACAGCAAAACTATAACAGACTCACTCGGTATGCACAAGGCTAACGGAAATTCCGTTACAGTAATAACATCAGAGCTTGAAAATCCATTCGGATACGGCAGAATAATCCGTACGGAAAACGGTATTTCATCAATCGTTGAAGAAAAGGATGCAACGCCTGAGCAGAAGAAGATAAAGGAAATCAATTCAGGTGCATACTGGTTCAGAACAGCTGACCTTATTGAGGCTCTCGGACTTCTTACAACTGACAACTCACAGGGTGAGTACTATCTTACAGATACAATCTATATCCTTCTCGAAAAGGGAAGAAAGGCAGATGCCTTCAAGTCTGAAAATCCAAACGTTGTTCTCGGTGCAAATGACCGTAAGGGACTCCTTATGCTTAACAGAACAGCACGTGAGGACATTATCAGCAGACATCTTGAAAACGGTGTCGAATTCACATGCACAGACGGAATCACAATCGGCCGTGACGTTGTTATCGGCGCAGGTACACAGATTCTCTCAGGCACAGTACTCAGCGGAAAGACAGTTATCGGAAATGACTGCGTAATCGGCCCTGACTGTATAATTGAAAACAGTACTGTAGGAAACGGAACAAGACTTAACTACGTTCAGTGCTATGAGTCACAGATTGACAACAACGTAAAGATCGGACCTTTCGTTCAGGTAAGACCTGGCAGCCACATAAAGGACGGCGCAAAGATCGGTGACTTTGTTGAGATAAAGAACTCCGTTATCGGCGAGGAAACAGCAGTTGCACATCTTACATATGTCGGCGACAGTGATGTCGGAGGCTGCGTAAACTTCGGCTGCGGTGTTGTAACAGTAAACTTTGACGGCGAGAAGAAGAGCAGATGTACAATCGAGGACAATGCATTTATCGGATGCAACACAAACCTCGTTGCTCCTGTAAAAATCGGAAAGGGCGCATACACAGCTGCAGGTGCTACAATTACAAAGGATGTTCCTGCTGACGCACTTGCAATCGAGCGCGGTGAAACAAGAATCATCGAAGGCTACGCTGCAAAGAAGCTCAGAAACAGAAAGAAAAAATCATAATACGGAGTGCATATAATCCATGGGAATAATGGAGCTTTTTAACCAGATATCATCCGGCACAAAAACCGGTCCGGTTGAATATATAATAGTCGGCCTTGGAAATCCGGGAACCCAGTATCAGGATACAAGGCACAATGCAGGCTTTATGGCAATAGACACTATTGCTGAAAAATACAGTGCAGACGTGAAGAAAATCAAATTCAAGTCCCTTTGCGGCGAATGCACCATAGCGGATAAAAAATGTCTTCTTATGAAGCCGTCCACCTATATGAACAACAGCGGAGAGGCGGTTGTTGAAGCCATGAATTTCTATAAGCTCGGCATAGAAAATCTTATCGTTCTGTATGATGACATTTCACTTGAGCCTTCCAAGCTCCGCATCAGAAGAAAAGGCAGTGACGGCGGACACAACGGTATCAAGAGCATCATTTATCTGACCGGAGAAGATACATTTCCGCGTGTTAAGATAGGCGTCGGAAAGAAGCCTCACCCTCAGTACAACCTTGCGGACTGGGTGCTTTCGTCATTCAGGTCTGAGGAAATCCCGCTTCTCAGAGAGGCATGTATGAACACGGCGGATGCTGTGGCTCTCATGGTTGACGGAAAAATAAATGAAGCAATGAACAAATTTAACTGATGTGAGGAATCAAATTGAATATTTTTCAGCAGAGTTTCCGTGAAAATTCAGGTTTCAGGGATATTGAAACCTGTCTGAGAGACGGTGTGACACCGGTATGTGTTACCGGTCTGGCACAGATTCACAAGGCGCAGCTGCTGCTTGCAGTTTCAGAGGAGCGCACGGCACTTGTGATTACAGATGACGACAATGCTGCAAGAAGACTTGCAGAGGATATTAATGAAATGGCCGCAGGAGAAACTGCGGTCTATTTTCCGTCCCGTGAATACGTTATTCATGCAGCGGAAGGTATTTCAAGGGAGTATGAGCAGGCAAGACTCGGCGTTCTGTCAAAGCTTCTTGACGGACAGTGCCGTATAGTTACTGCAGGTGCCGAAGCTGTTATGCAGTTTGTACCTCCGGCTGCCCTTCTGAAGGAGAGGTCATTTACCCTCAGAACCGGTATGGAGTACGATCTTGGCGAGCTTGTAAAGAAGCTTGTTATGTGCGGATATACCAGAGCGGACAGCATAGAGGGATACTCACAGTTTTCAGTCAGAGGTTCAATTGTGGATATATTCTCCCCTCAGGCGCCGGCTCCGTACAGAATAGAATTCTGGGGAGATGAGATTGACAGCATAAGCTTCTTCGACCCTGAAACCCAGCGCCGTAACGACCGCGTTGAGGAGGTTTCAATCGTTCCTTCACGCGAAATGATATACAATCCTGAGGAGCTTGCAGACCTCATAGAGAAGACTGTGAAGCAGTCCCGTTCAAAAAATGCGGAAAAATTCAGGCAGAATGCTGCAGGCGATATTGAAAAGCTCCGTCAGGGAATAATGATAGAAAACTCAGACAGATACCTCAACCTTATTTATCCCGAAAATTCGTCACTGTTTGACTATACAGACGGGGACGTTTACTTCAATGAGCCTTCACAGATTTTCAGCAGGGTAAGGGGTGTCGAGGGTCAGTACACCGAGGACGTTAAGCTGATGCTTGAGGAAGGTGAGATGCTTCGTTCGCTCTGCAGCCAGTACATGAACTTTAAGGAGCTGACTGACGGCCTGAAGGACAGAAACTGCGTTTACCTCAGTACATTTTTCAGCGGGGCAGACAGGGTTCCGTACAGGCATATAGTAAGCATGGATGCGGTTCAGACCTCCACATGGGGCGGAGAAATGCGTCAGCTTGAAGAGGACCTGCGTTCATACTGCGACAACGGATACAGGGTTATTCTTATGGCGGGCAGCGAAAAAACACTGCCTATTATAGAAAATGACCTCAGGGAGAGCGGCTTTAAGGTAAGCATAGTAAATGAAAACACTGTCCCTGAGAAGGGCATGATAATGCTCATGTGCGGCAGTCTCTCAGCCGGATTTGACTATCCGGAGACAAAGTGGGCACTGATTTCACAGACAAGAGCAATCAGTGCAAGAAGAAAAAAACTTAAAAACAGCAAATTCGGAAAGGAAATCCGCGGACTTGCGGACATAACTCCCGGTGATCTCGTTGTTCATGCCATGCACGGTATCGGAAAATTTGCCGGAATCAGAAAGCTTGAGCTTGAGGGCGTTACAAAGGATTATATCACAATTCAGTATGCCGGAAAGGACGTGCTTTACGTTCCTGTAACCCAGCTTGACATGGTTTCAAAGTATATAGGCGGACGTGATGACAGCGGTGTTAAACTGAACAAGCTTTCATCAGCTGAGTGGCAGAAAACACGCAGCAATGTAAAGCGTGCTGTTAAGGATATGGCTGCAGAGCTCATTGCTCTGTATGCGAAGAGAGAAAAAACAGAGGGTTTTGCCTTTTCGCCTGACGAGGAGCTGCAGAGGGACTTCGAGAACAGATTTCCGTACGTTGAGACAAACGACCAGCTTCAGTGCATAGCTGAAATAAAGGCTGATATGGAAAAAAGTCATCCTATGGACAGGCTTCTCTGCGGAGACGTTGGATTCGGAAAGACCGAGGTTGCGTTCCGTGCAGCATTCAAGTGCGTATTTGACGGAAAGCAGTGTGCTGTTCTTGCGCCAACAACAGTTCTTGCGTGGCAGCACTACCAGACTGCCCTGAAGAGATTCGAGCATTTTCCGGTGAAGATAGAACTGCTTTCACGTTTCAGAACCCCTGCACAGCAGAAGGAGATTCTGAAGAAGCTTGAAAAGGGCCAGATTGACATGGTTATAGGGACACACCGCCTTGTTCAGAAGGACGTAAAGTTCCGTGACCTGGGACTTGCTATAATCGACGAGGAGCAGCGCTTCGGAATTGCCCACAAGGAAAAGTTCAAGGAAAACTTCATAGGGGTTGACGTTCTGACACTGTCGGCAACACCTATCCCGAGAACGCTTAATATGGCCATGAGCGGTATCCGTGACATGTCCGTTATTGAGGAACCGCCGCAGGACCGTCATCCGGTTCAGACCTATGTAATAGAACACAACGAATCAGTTCTTGTCCAGGCCATTGCAAAGGAGCTTAAGCGCGGAGGTCAGGTTTACTACATACACAACAGGGTTGAAACCATAGCCGGATGTGCATCGAAGCTTCAGCAGCTGCTTCCGGATGCCCGTATCACCTATGCGCACGGACAGATGACAGAGGAAGCCATGTCTGAAAGATGGCGCCAGCTTCTTGACCATGAAACGGATATTCTTGTATCAACCACCATTATAGAAACGGGTGTTGACGTTCCTAACGTAAACACACTCATCATAGAGGACGCTGACAGATTCGGACTGTCACAGCTTTATCAGCTCAGGGGCCGTGTCGGACGTTCAAACAGAAGAGCATATGCATACTTCACATTCAGAAGAGGAAAGGTGCTCAACGAGGTTGCTTCAAAGCGACTGGAGGCCATAAGGGAATTCACGCAGTTCGGAAGCGGCTTCAGGATAGCTATGAGAGACCTTGAGATAAGAGGTGCCGGAAGCATTCTGAGCGGAAGACAGCACGGACATATTGAAACTGTCGGATATGACCTTTATCTTAAGCTTCTTTCCGAAGCCATAGCTGAGGAAAAGGGCGAAAAGCCGGAGAAGGCAAGCGACTGTGTTGTTGATATACAGACTGACGCCTATATTCCGGATACATATATCTCAAGTCTTGCACACCGTATTGACGCATACAAGAAGATAGCCGTTATAAACAGCAGGGAAGACAGCGCCGAGCTGACAGAGGAGTTTACCGACCGATACGGCGAGCTGCCAAAGCCTGTACGCGGACTTATCAGTGTTTCCCTTCTCAGAAATACAGCCGCCGGACTCGGCATAACGGAAATAAGTCAGAGAAACGGATATCTCCTGTTTTACACAGCTTCTCCTGAAATGTCCCAGATCAAGGCACTTTCAGCTGAGTACAGGGGCAGAGTTATGTTCAACAGCCTGGCCAGACCGTACATAAGCGTCAAGCTTGCAAAAATGCAGAAGCCTGAAAAACTTATAGAAGAAGTAATTGACATAATGTGCAGTTCTTCCGAAAAAAATGCATCAGCTGTTCAGAATGCATGATGATGCGCACCGGCAGTTTTTGTACAAATTACATATAGCTTTTTTAAAGCATAAATGATAAAATATAGAGAAAGTCAGTATTCATCAGTGATGAAAGGAAAAACGAACATGAAAAGAAGAATAATTTCACTTCTTGCAGTATGTGCAGCTGCGCTTTCTGTAACATCATGCGGTCAGAAGCCGGATGACAGTGCTTCCACGGCAAAGGAAACAGCTGCAGTTACAACAGCACCGGCTGAAGAGGAGACACCGGAGGAAACAACGGAGAAGGAGCTTGTTGAACCGGACTATCCGGTATTTGCGCCTGATAAAAATGCAATAACATTTAACGACAGTGATGACCTTTACACAGCACACTGCATGGCTCAGAAAAATTTTGAAAATGACGAGTCCGATTGCAGGCTCTCAGTGGCTGAGTACAGGGGCGAGAGACAGCTTAAGATAGAAGTACTTGATTTTGACAAAGAAAAATTCATGTACAAGGTGCCTAAGATTGTATTCGACATGGACGAGCTTGTGGGCAGCGAAAATCTCAGTAAGGTAAAGAGTTTCAGCTGTGATATTACTCAGGTCGCAGTCGGCGAGTTTAAGGGCGATGACGGAGAGATGATGCTCGTTCCGGGTAATCTTATGGGTACATTCGGTTCAAATGTCGGAGAGGAATGTGCTGACTGGTACGCACCTGCAGGTTCCTCAAACGAATATGCCACAGCCGAGTGGGACTTTGAGTGGGAATACCTTCACGTTGAGGGCAAGTGGCTTCTCAAGGGATTTGTTGACGGGACAACAGATTCCACTCTCGTGTTTATGAGATGGGGAATCCCGAATCAGGCAGATATATATATCGACAATATCACGTTCTATGATGAAGACGGAAACTCAGTTCCGATAGTATACACACCTGGTGAAAAGAGTGAGACTGAAGAAGAGAATGCCGGCGGGGAAACGGAAGAAGCTTCGGAAGAAAGCGTTCAGGAAGAAGAAACTTCTGAGGAATCAGAAACAGAATAAACAAAAGCAAACGGCTGTACGGGAAACATTCGTTTCTGTGCGGCCGTTTTTCTGAAGGAGGGTATGAGAATTGGAATCCGGTTACAGTAAATGTCCGAACTGCGAAGGAAGGCTTGAATACAGAGCGGACCACAGGATGTTCGGATGTGAAAGCTGTCAGAGCTTTTTCTCAGATGAGCAGATAAAAAAGCTTTTCAAGGGCAGAAAATCATCCGGCAGTTCAGCTCAGTCAGGCCGGAGCGGCAGTGATGAGGATTTCTGCAGGGGAAGTCTGTGGAAATGTCCGGGCTGCGGAGCCAGGTTTATGTCCGGTGAAGGAAAAAACATCAGATCGTGTGTTTACTGTCACAGTACTCCGGAAAGATCAGGTGACCTTCCGTACGAATACCGTCCGGGAAGGGTGATTCCGTTTGGTATCACCAGAGACCGTGCAGCGGAGATTCTGACTGAAAACATCGGAGGCAGGAAGTTTACACCTTCTGATCTTACGTCAGGCGGCGTACTCGAAAACTTTGCTCCTGTCTATGTACCTCTGTGGCTTGCGGACAGCGAGGCTGATATCCGCATGAACGGAACGGGAAACATGGTAAGAAAGTGGGAGCACGGCGGATATAACTACACTGAAACCAAGGAGTTTGCCGTTGAAAGAAAAGCCGGAGCAGATTTTACCGATGTTCCGTCTGTATTTACCGGAGAGTTCGCTTCTGAAGGCTGCGGATACGCGGATGACTATGATTTCAGTAAAATGGAGCCGTTTAAAGCAGACGTTCTTTTATCGTATCCGGCCGAATACTGTGATGCAGACAAGGGTGCGGCATTCGGGACCGTCAGGAGGAAAATAACTGCTGCAGTAAGAAATGCACTGCAGAAATCAGTTTCCGACTACAGTGACTTTTCAGCAGTAAACGAAGATATCGATATTCTCCGCACAGAATGGGGATATACACTTGTTCCTGTCTGGGTTCTGTCATACAGCCTCTGCGGCAGGGAATTCAGGTTTACGGTAAACGGACAGACTGGAAAATTCAGAGGAAATCCTCCTCTCTCCCCAAAAAAGATTACTTTGTTTGCAGTGCTTACGGTTCTGGTTATTACCGGACTGTGGAAGCTTGCTGAAATGCTCTTCGGATTTGCAGGAACGCCGGGAAGCAGCGGGTATCTGTTCAGAAGTCTCGGTGCAGGTTTCTGTCTCGGTGCGGCTGTATCAGCCGTCAGCTGCTTTATGATAAGAAAAAAATATACAGCCGGAACTGAACCCGGAACGGATGATTATGCCGGTGAGGAGGAAATCAGATTCACCGCCAGGTCAGACCGTTATGTAAGGCAGTTTACTACAAAAGTAAAAAATGAAGAATAAAAACAGCGTGGAGAACGGATATTGTTCTTCACGCTGTTTTTACTGTATAGTCAACGACAAAAATATTTTTGCCGTTGACTATACTTTCTTTAATACTTCAGAAAATATATTTATAATATAGTCAACGTCTTCCGCAGTTATGCTGCTGTCGAGTGAAAATCTGACTGATGACAGGGCCTCCTGCGGAGTAAGCCCCATGGCGGTAAGCACATGTGACGGCGCTGAATCACCTGATGTGCACGCTGAACCTGCTGATGCACATATGCCCTTAAGGTCAAGCATCAGAAGCAGAGCCTCGCCGTCAGCGTTCTTTACTGAAACATTAAGGTGACCCGGAAGTGCGCGGCTCATGTCGCCGTTTACAGTGACTCTTCCTGTACGTTCAAGACCTTCGGCAAGACGCTTTCGCATCTGTACAAGATGAGAGTTTCTTTTTTCAAGCCCCGGAAAAATATCAGACATCGCCTGGCCAAATCCGACTGCAGCTGCAGTGTTTTCTGTACCGGGTCTTTTTCCTTTTTCCTGGCCGCCGCCGAACATGAGAGGAGGAAGCTTTATCCCGTCTCTTATATACAGTGCACCTATACCCTTCGGCCCGTGCATTTTATGAGCGGATACAGATATAAAATCAGCATTCAGACTGCCTGCGTCTATAGTAATATGCGGAGCAGCCTGAACCGCATCAGTGTGGAACAGTACACCGCGTCGTCTGCACAGACAGCCTGTCTCTGAAACAGGCTGGATTACTCCGGTTTCATTATTTGCGTACATAACTGAAACAAGTATTGTTTTATCAGTTACAGCCTTTTCTATTTCGTCCGGGCTGACAACTCCGTTTCTGTCCGGTTTTATATAAGTAATCACCGCGCCCTGTTTTTCGAGCTCCTCACAGGTTCGCAGAACAGCATGATGTTCGATAGCCGTTGTTATTATATGATTTTTTTCCGCTGACCCGAAAGCTCTGAAGGCGCCCTGAATGGCCCAGTTGTCAGACTCTGTTCCTCCGCTTGTAAAGAAAATCTCCGAAGGATTGCAGCCGAGTGCCAGAGCGGTTTTTTCACGCGCTGTCTCAACTGCTCTTCTCGCCCTGCGTCCGATGCTGTAAACTCCTGAAGCATTTCCGTACTGCTCAGTAAGATACGGCATCATCGCATTAAGGACACTTTCAGACAGAGCCGTTGTAGCAGCATTGTCCGCGTATACAAATCTTTTTTCCATACGTGTCACCCTATCTGCCGAATCTGTCGCGCTGAATTACCGCAAGCTCGTCACAGCGTTCGTTTTCGGGATGTCCGTTGTGACCTCTTACCCATACAAACTTCACTTCATGCCTGCTGAGAAGAGGAAGCAGCTCCTGCCACAGTTCCCGGTTGGGTACAGGAGTGTTCTTTTCCTTTATCCAGTTCTTTTTTGCCCAGTTGTATACCCAGCCTTTGGTTACGCTGTTCACAACATACTGGCTGTCAGTGGTCAGTGTAACGCTGCACGGCTCCTTAAGTGCGCTCAGAGACTTTATAACAGCAGTAAGCTCCATGCGGTTGTTTGTTGTCTGCGGTTCACCGCCGGAAAGCTCCTTTTCATGTCCTGCGTATCTGAGAATTGCACCCCAGCCTCCTGGCCCAGGATTTCCGCTGCATGCCCCGTCTGTAAATATTTCAACGTGTTTTCTTGTTTCCATAGTAAATTTTTCTCCGTATCACAGTGCGTGCCGGAAAATATTTTTCATCTGCACTGTAAATATTTGATTTTCTGCTCTGCGTATCCGCATCTGCAGGCGTCGTGTTCATCTGACGCCTACAGTATATTATATCTCATATGAAAAATTTGTTCAAGTTGTTTTGCTGAAGGGGATTGAATTAATTAAAGGCTTATGATATAATTAATTTAAAGTAAACGATTACTTAAATGATTGTATTTTTTAACTGATTCACTGAAAGGATGTATGTAATGAATTTACTGAAGTTAATAAGCGCAGCATCTGCACTTTTGGTTTCTGCAAATGCTGCAGCAGTTTCCGTACCTACAGTATCGATGGATCTGGCTTCGGACAACAGCATTAAGTACGAATTTGAAGACGGTAAAACTGAAGGAGGAAAAATTTATTCTGACGGTGCTTCAGGCGTTGATATGAGCGACTGGCCTGAGGGAACCGACCTGAGCGGATTTTCCGGAAAAGGTTTTTCATATCTTGACCAGAAGGGTACTACAGTAAGTGTCGAGGTCGATATGCCGGAGGCAGGACTTTATGAACTCACAGTCGGATACTGCGAACCGAGTGACCCGAACAAGAAGGTTCAGTATCTCAATATCAACGGAGTAAACCAGGGTGAGCTCACATGCCCGTACACACCTGAATTTACAGAAACCTCAGGAGGCGTTGTAAACCTTAAAAAGGGAAAGAACACAATCGAGCTCAAGGCGTACTGGGGTTATACCTTCTTTGACTATATCAAACTTAAGCCGGCAAGTGAAAAGCTTTCAAAGCTCTCACCTTCACGTAAGCTCTGCACACCGAATGCTTCAGAATCAGCACAGAGACTCTACAGCTATCTCTGCGACACATACGGCAGCCATATTATTTCGGGCCAGCAGGAATACTGCGGAGACCATAACTACAATCTCTGGAACAGCCCTGATGTGTTTATCAAGGACAATGAAGCAGAATTTGAATATATTCTGGACAAGACAGGCAAGCAGCCTGCAATCCGCGGAATAGATTTTCTTGCGTACAACTCTTCTTCTGACTGGAGAGACCATGCTCCGGAAAGAGTTATCGAATGGGTAAACAAGTACAAGGGCATTGCAACAGTAACATGGCACTGGAACGTTCCGTGTGAAAAGGGAAGCGACGATATTGCTTTCTATGTGGAGTCAGCCAACCCTAAGTTTACAACATTCAGCTGTAAAAATGCAGTTACTGAGGGAACATGGGAGCATGAAAAGGTTCTTGCTGACATTGAGATAATTGCAACAGAACTGAAAAAACTGAAGGACGCAGACGTACC
Organism: Oscillospiraceae bacterium; assembly: GCA_045642145.1. Lineage (GTDB taxonomy): Bacteria > Bacillota > Clostridia > Oscillospirales > Ruminococcaceae > HUN007. The sequence goes on from JAZUIH010000090.1 coordinate 12,135, forward strand.
TGTTCTCTGGAGACCTCTTCACGAAGCAGAGGGAGCATGGTTCTGGTGGGGAGCAGAGGGACCTGAAGCATGCAAGGCTCTCTACAGGCTCCTTTACGACAAGCTTACAAACGAATACGGACTTAACAACCTTATCTGGGAATGGACAGGTTCAACATCACCTGCCGCATCCGAATGGTATCCTGGTGACGATGTAGTTGATATAGTGGGCTATGACAAGTACAATGCAGCTGACGGTCAGCCAAACCTCAGTTCAATTGCTTCAACATTCTACAGCCTTGTACAGAGCACAGACGGCGAAAAGATGGTTGCCATGACTGAGAACGACTCGATTCCGTCACTTGAGAACCTTGTAAATGACAAGGCTGCATGGCTTTACTTCTGCCCGTGGTACATGAATTACCTTACGGCAGAGCAGAACAACCCTGTTGACAATCTTATCGAGATTTACAACAGTGAATACTGCATCACTCTCGACGAACTTCCGGATCTTAAGAAGTATCCGATAAACGGTGCGTCATCCGCAGAACCTGCAGTAACAGAGAAGACACCTGCATCTGATAAACCGGCAGTAACGGAATCTCCTTCACCTGTAACAACAGCAGGCAGTCCTGCCGAATTAATCTACGGTGACGTAAACCTCAGCGGAAGCGTTGATTTAACCGACCTTTCACTTTTAAGCCTCCGTCTTATCGGTGATGCAAAGTTCAGCGCAGACCAGGAAAAGGCAGCTGACGTTGACGCTGACGGAAAGGTAATGCTCACTGACCTTGCAACCTTAAGACAGTATATCTCAAAAGTAAGCGGTATCGTACTCGGACCGCGAAGCTGATACAGTAAAGAGTATAAAAAGATCAGGCACACTGCGTATACAGTGTGCCTGATTTTTTTTATGTATTATGTCTGATAATTATCTGATAATTCTTACTCTGATAACATTTTCAACTGCAGCAAGCTTGCTTTCTGTATCAGCGTCAACAGACTTGCCTGTTGCATCGATAAGTGTGTAAGCAAAATCTTTCTTGCTGTTGCTGAGCATGTTTTCAATGTTGATGCCTGCAGCACCGAGAGTAGAAGTGATCTTTGAGATTGTATCAGGAACATTCTTGTGAATGATGCAGATCTTTTCGCCTGTAGCTGTCATTTCAGCGTTAGGAAGATTTACAGAGTTTCTGATATTACCGTTTTCGATGTAGTCGATAAGTTCTTCAGCAGCCATAACTGCGCAGTTGTCTTCACTTTCAGGTGTTGAAGCACCGAGGTGAGGAAGAGCTACAACATTTTTTACACCGATAACTTCAGCGTTAGGGAAGTCTGTTACATAGCATGCAACCTTGCCGCTTTCGAGAGCTGCGAGAATTGATGGTGTGTCAACGAGTTCGCCTCTTGCGAAGTTGAGAATTCTTACTCCGTCCTTCATGATGCCGATTGTTTCAGCGTTGATGAAGCCCTTTGTGTCAGGGTTGAAAGGAACGTGAATTGTGAGGTAGTCACAGGCTTCAAACACTTCCTTCTGTGTAGGAACTACAGATACCTTTCTTGAGAGCTTAAGAGCAGCATTTACAGAGAGGAACGGGTCAGTACCTACAACCTTCATGCCGAGTGAAACTGCAGCGTTTGCAACGAGGATACCGATAGCACCGAGACCGATGATACCGAGTGTCTTGCCCTGAATTTCAGGACCTGCAAACTGTGACTTGCCTTTTTCAACGAGCTTGCCAACCTGGTCGCCTTCGTTCTTGAGTGAAGGTACCCATGCAAGAGCATCAGCAACCTTTCTTGAAGCGAGGAGAAGACCTGCGATAACAAGTTCCTTAACTGCGTTTGCATTTGCACCAGGAGTATTGAATACACAGATACCCTGTTCTGCGCACTTTTCAACAGGAATGTTGTTTACGCCTGCACCTGCTCTTGCGATAGCAAGGAGATTGCTGCCGAATTCCATGTCGTGCATTGCAGCTGAACGAACCATTATTGCATCTGGATTAGCCTGTTCATCAGCAATAGCATACTTTGTCTTGTCAAATACATCTGTACCGCATGAAGCGATTTTATTTAAAGTCTGAATATTATACATAACAGCCTCCGGATTGATTAAGCATTTTCAGCTTCGAATTTTTTCATGAATTCAACGAGCTTTTCAACGCCTTCGATTGGCATAGCGTTGTAGATAGAAGCTCTCATACCGCCTACTGAACGGTGGCCCTTGAGGTTTTCAAAACCGGCAGCCTTTGATTCCTTTACGAACTTTGCATCGAGTTCTTCGTTGCCTGTGATGAAAGGAACGTTCATGAGTGATCTGTCCCTGCCCTGAACTGTAGCCTTGAAGAGCTTGCTCTGATCAAGGAAGTTGTAGAGGATGGCAGCTTTCTTTTCGTTGTGAGCCTTCATAGCTTCAAGACCGCCCATCTTCTTAATCCACTTGAATACCTTGCCGCATACATAGATACCATAGCATGGAGGTGTGTTGTAGAGTGAATCGTTGTCAGCCTGAACCTTCCAGTTCATCATTGTAGGTGTCTGCTTGAATGCAGGACCTTCAGCGATGAGGTCTTCACGAACGATAACAATCTGTACGCCTGAAGGACCAACGTTCTTCTGAACACCGCCGTAGATTACGCCGTACTTTGAAACGTCAACAGGTTCTGAGAGGAAGCATGAGCTTACGTCAGCAACGAGTTCCTTGCCCTTTGTATTAGGAAGTTCAGCAAACTTTGTACCGTAGATTGTGTTGTTTTCACAGATATATACGTAGTCAGCGTCTTCCGGAATATCAAGATCTGAACAGTCAGGGATATATGAGAAAGTCTTGTCAGCTGATGAAGCAACTGCTACAGCCTCGCCGTACATTCTTGCTTCTTCGTAAGCCTTCTTAGCCCACTGACCAGTGATGATGTATGCAGCCTTGCCCTTCTTCATAAGGTTCATAGGAACACCTGCGAAGAGGAGTGAAGCACCGCCCTGAAGGAAGATTACCCTGTAGTTGTCAGGGATGTTCATGAGATCACGAAGATCCTGTTCAGCTTCCTTGATGATTGTGTCATAAACCTTTGAACGGTGTGACATTTCCATTACGGACATGCCGCTGCCCTTGTAGTCAAACATTTCATCTGCACATTCCTGAAGTACCTCTTCCGGAAGAACAGCCGGACCTGCACTGAAGTTATAAACTCTGTTCATTTTAAAATTGACCTCCATACATGATATATGTAATATAAACTGTATCAATAAATATATTATAGATATTATACACATCTATTATTATATTCTTTTTAGTCTGATAAGTCAATATTCTGCGTAATATTCTGAAGGATTTTTCAAAAAAAATACCGGATACTGGCTGCTGTAAGCCGGTATCCGGTATGTATAATACTAAAGTATGTTCCTTATGGTCTTGGAGAAGCGCATTCTGAGCAGAACTTGCCTGTGTTTACAGCGCCGCATGAGCATGTCCAGTCAGCTGATGGCTTTGGAGAAGCACATTCTGAACAGAACTTGCCTGTGTTTACTGTACCGCATGAGCATGTCCATGAACCAGCCGGTGCCGGCTTTGGAGAAGCGCATTCTGAGCAGAACTTGCCTGTGTTTACAGCACCGCATGAACATGTCCATGAATCTGCTGAAGGTGCCGGAGCTGCCTGCTGGGCTGCTGCCTGCTGCTGTCCCATAGCGAAGAGATTCTGTGCGTTCATGCCGCCTGCTGCTGCAGCCATGTTTACGCCCATGAAGCCGTTCATTGCGCCTGCAGAGTTGCCTGCAGCTGTTTTCATAGCTTCAGCCTGTGCGTTTACGAGTGTTGCAGCTGCATAGTTTGCATTCTGCATCATGCCTACTCTCTGTGCTTCCTTGAGTGCGTCTTCGTCTTCCTTAGGAATTGTAACGCTGTTGAAAGCTACTGAGATGATTGAAATACCTCTGAGTTCTGACCACTTTGCTGAGAGAATCTGATTCATCTTCTCAGAGAGTTCCATTGTGTGCATAGGAATCTGGTTTGGTCTGATTTCGAGATTTGAGAGTTCAGCGAGTGAAGGCTGGAGAGCACTGAGGAATTCGCTCTTGAGCTGTGCATCGAGTTCTGAACGTGTGTATTCTCTTGATACGTTGCCGCATACATTCTTGTAGAAAAGCATAGGATCAGTAATCATGTATGAGTATGAACCGTTGCACTTTACTGATGTATCCATATCAAGGCCGATCTTGTTGTCAACGATTCTGAAAGGAACAGGATTCATTGTACCGAACTTGTTGTCAGTGATTTCCTTGATATTGAAATAATATACTCTCTGGTCTGTTGCGCTGCTGCCGCCGTATGTTGCTCTTCTTATCATTTCCATTGCAGTTGCCTTGAATTTTTCAAGGAGCTTTCCTTCTGCAAAAAGTGAAGGCTGTGATGACTGGTCAAATGTGTAGATACCAGGTACAGCACTGAAGTCAACAACGTAGCCGTTATCGATGATTACCATACACTGTCCGTCTGCTACTACGATAGTGCTTCCGTTTGAAATTACGTTGTCATTGCCGTTGTTGTTTGATCGCTTGTCAGTGAACTTCTTGCCCTTTACAACAAGTGTGTCAGGACCAAGTGAATCACATGCGAAGAATTCCTTGTACTGGTCAGCAATTGTGCCGAATATGGCGCCGCCTGCTGTAGCGCTTATTTCATTTACTGCGGCTTCCGCAAAACTTGTTAAAACTTTCTTAAGACCCATAGTATTTGTCCCCCTGATAAATCAAAAAATTAGTTTTCTCATGTCCCTTAGTCCGGAAAAAACCGTGTCCGGAAAAATCTGACCGTGAAATGTGTACCGGAACTGTCCGGGTTTCCTCAAAGAACATATATAAACCAAACGAAAAAAATATTTTTCGTTTAATGTATATAATACCCTAAAACTGCCGTAACGTCAATAGATTTTCAAAAAATATACAATCTGTAAAGAAATTTTTTTCTGCCGCCTCCGCCGGTACTTATTTTTTTGATATTCAGGCTAATAAAACTCTTGTAAATGAACACAGAATAATGTATAATAAAATCATATGTGTCCCTTGATGCGCCGGTTATGACTATTTCCGGTTCTGCGGGGATGCTCTGTAAAACAATGACAAACAGGAGGTTACAAATGGAAAAGACAGCAAAGCCTGCTGTTCAGGCTAATTCCGGTGCCTGGGAAAAAATCAGAAAATGCATCTACAAAAACAGATTCTACATTTACGCATTTTTTATTCCTTTCCTTTTAATGGCACTTGCTTACGGACTTTTCGATGTTTTCCCGCTTGGCAATATAATGGGAACAAATTTTGAAAATATTCCGAAAAGAAAAACAGCTCATGACGGATCAGTTCTGGTACTTGACCTTAACGGACAGTATGTATATTACTTTGAGGCACTCAGAGATGCATTCTGGGGTGACGGAAGCATTTTCTACAACTGGTCAAGAAACCTTTCAGGTGAATTTATGGGTATCATCGGATATTATCTTGCCAGTCCGTTTACTCTTATAGTTATGCTTCTGCCGAGAACAATGCTTCTCGAAAGCCTGCTCATCATGCAGCTTTCAAAGCTCGGTGCCGTGGGCGTAACATTCAGCTATTATCTTCAGCATTCGAAGAAGGTAAAGCCGCTTAACTCGCTTATATTCTCGACGCCGTTTGCCCTCTGTGCATACGCTGTAATTCAGCTTATGGACCCGATGTGGCTTGACGGACTTGTACTTCTTCCGATGATTGCACTCGGAATAGAATATCTCGTTGACAGGAAGCTCCGTGCAAACTATATTATCGCACTTGCACTGATGTTTGTGTTTAACTTCTATATCGGATTTATGCTTGCAATCTTCAGTGTTATTTACTTCCTTTACTACAATTTCTTCGGAACAGACAAGGAAAATGTAACCCTTAACGAGCACGCATTTACAGCACTCAGATTTGCATACTGTTCACTGGTTGCAGGTATGTGCGCAGCGTTTATGATTCTTCCGGTGTACTATTCACTCAGCCTCGGAAAGTTTGAATTCTCAACTCCGGACTACTCAGTTCATCTCCAGTTCGATTCGGTTGATATCATTTCAAAGCTTCTTCCTTCAAGCTATGACACTGTAAGAAATGAAGGACTTCCGGAAATCTACTGCGGAACAATAGCAATTCTCCTCCTTCCGCTTTTCTATTTTAACCAGAATATAAACAAGAGACACAAGACAGGCTATTCACTTCTGCTTGCAGTTCTGTTCTTCAGCATGTATGTAAAGCCGGTTGATATGATGTGGCACGGCGGTCAGGTTCCTAACTGGCTCCCTTACAGATATTCATTCATCATGTCATGGGTTATCCTCTGCATGGCAGCGGAATGTTTTGAAAAAATTGACGGAATCAAGCCTAATGTCATCGGCGGAACATTCTTCGGCATACTTGCTTATCTGCTTATTGCTGAAAAGGTATTCAAGTATGAAAACATTGATGTTCTCAACGGATTATGGTTTACAGCAGGATGCGTGCTCTGCTTTTCAATCCTTGTGTCTGCATTCAGGGACAACAGAAAAACAGCTGCAATACCTGTTACAATTATAATAATGCTCTCAGGCGAGCTGCTTCTGAGTACATTTGAAACACTTAAGGATATCGATGCTGACGTAATCTACAGTATGCGTTCATCATACTATGACTACGTTGAAGCAGGAAGAGCAGCAGTTGACAACATTGAGGAGAACGACAGCGGCCTCTTCCGTTCAGAAAAGGTTGCCTCATCTGCACCTCTCAAGAGAACAGTAAACGACAACATAGCATTCGGACTTAAGGGTATTACACATTCAAGCTCCGTTATGAATGCAAAGATGATTGACACAATCGGAAAGCTCGGCTACGTAAGCCGCGGTCACTATACACGCTATGAGGGTAACACGCCTCTTACAGACTCACTCCTCGGCATCAAGTATGTTCTTGACACAAACAATACCGGCGTATCAGATATGTACGAGTATCAGCGCTCAACAGTAACAGAACACAAGCCTGTCAGAAATGCCGACGGAACAGAGGAAAAGAAATCAACACAGATTGATATCTACAAGAATCCTTATGCACTTCCTGTAGGATACATGGTAGACGATGATATTCTCAACGTAACACTTGACAGTGACAATCCTTTTGTTAACCAGAACCGTCTCCTCTGTGCAATGACAGGACAGGACCCGGAGACAAGGGAATACTTCAAGCGCCTTAATTTCTCACAGGAACCGCGTTACCGCAATGTTAACATTGAAACCGCCGGCAACCAGAGCAAGTACGTTGCTGACAAGGATGCCAACGACTGGACTATTGACTACTTTGTTCACGCTGAAACCGGTGACACAGTATACGCATACTTCCCGGCAACATATGAAAAGAAGGTAAACCTCTGGAAGGGTAAATGGAACAGCGAGTTAAACGACTTCGAGTATCCTGACTTCATCAATTACTTCTTTGAACATGAATACTACTGTATCACACGTCTCGGAAGATTCAAGGCAAATGAAAACTTCAGCATCCGTATGACAGTAGCAAATGAATACACATATATGTCTGACCAGTTCTTCTATTACTTCGATGAGGAAGCGTTTAAAAATGACATCCAGCTTCTCCACAGAAATACATGGAATATTGAAAAGTGGTCTGACACAAAGATTGAAGGTACAGTTGAGGCTGCCGGAAACCAGATGTTCTTCACATCAATTCCTTACGAAAAGGGATGGACAGTAAAGGTTGACGGAAAGAAAACTGCAGTCAGGGAAGTAGCAGGCGGATTCATGGGCGTTGAGCTTATGCCTGGCACACATACAGTCGAAATGTCGTTCTTCCCGGCAGGCATGGCTCTCGGCATCCTTCTTGCAGTAGCAGGCATCGGTCTTGTTGTGGTATTCATAATGATGGATAAGAACAAATCCTTCGGAGCACTTAAAAAGGCACCCCGCAGGGAAGCAGTAACTGCAGGCTGATGCAGCCGGCACACTGCTGCGTAACAGATACAGTAAATGAAAAATCAGTTTTCGTTCACTGTGCTTTATGATTACTGAGAAAACTGCTGTTCCGGGCATCCGGACAGCAGTTTTTTATACGAAAAGGAAATTATCCGGAGGTTATAATGGAACGACTTGACAAATTTATCTGTGACAGAACGGAGATGTCCAGAAAGGACGTAAAGCTCCTGATGAAAAGAGGCGGGGTACAGGTGAACGGAACGCCGGTTTCAGATCCTGCTTTTAAAATTTCACCGGAAAGTGACAGGGTTTCCGCCGGCGGCAGGGAACTGACCTACAGAAAAAACACGTATGTTATGCTCAACAAGCCGGACGGATACGTGTGCTCCACAAGAGACGGAAAGTCAGAAACGGTACTCACACTGGTGCCGGAGGAACTCAGGACAAAGGACATGTTCCCGGCCGGCCGCCTTGACAAGGATTCGAAGGGCTTTGTGTTCCTTACTGATGACGGAGCTCTTGCGCACAGGATACTTTCCCCGAAAAAGCATCTTACCAAGTGCTATCTTGTGCGTCTGGCTGAGAATTACAGTGAGGAGTACGAGGAGATTTTTGCATCCGGAATGACAATAGACGGCGGTGAAAAATGTCTTCCTGCCAGGGTGTGCGGAATATCCCACGATAAAAGGTTTGCGCTCGTGGGACTGGATGAAGGGAAATTTCACCAGGTTAAGAGAATGTTTCAGGCTGTCGGAAACAAAGTCGAGTCACTCTTCAGAGTACAGATAGGCGGACTGGTTATAGATGGTAATCTGGCTCCCGGAGAGTGTTTGGAGATGTTAGACAATGAAATTGAAAAAATGTTGTCCGAATTTGACTTTTCTGATGCCAGAAATTCCGTTGAAAAAAGCTTTTGGGCATATTTAATAAACAACAAATTATAAGTTTGGGTAATTAGAATCTTGCATTTAAGGTATAAAATTTGGTATTATAGTATTGTACCAATTTGTATTGGCAATAAAAAACTGTTTAGGAGGCCTGTCAAGCATGGCAAGTTTATCGTTACGTGGAATCTATAAGAAATATCCAGGCGGTGTAGTGGCCGTTTCTGATGTAAATGTAGAAATTAGAGACAAAGAATTTATCATCCTCGTTGGTCCTTCAGGTTGTGGTAAGTCAACAACATTAAGAATGATCGCAGGACTTGAAGAAATCTCAGAAGGTGAGTTATATATCGGTGACCGTCTGGTTAATGATATCGCACCTAAGGACAGAGATATCGCAATGGTTGTCCAGAACTATGCTCTTTATCCTCATATGACTGTTTTTGAGAACATGGCATTCGGCCTTAAGCTCAGAAAAGTTCCTAAGGATGAAATCGCACGCAAGGTTGAAGAAGCTGCAAGAATCCTTGATCTTACACATCTTCTCGAAAGAAAGCCTAAGGCTATGTCAGGTGGTCAGCGTCAGAGAGTTGCTCTCGGCCGTTGTATCGTTCGTCAGCCACAGGTATTCCTTCTTGACGAACCGCTTTCAAACCTCGACGCAAAGCTCCGTGCTCAGATGAGAACAGAGATTTCAAAGCTCCACAAGAAGCTCGGAACAACATTTATTTACGTTACACATGACCAGACAGAAGCTATGACAATGGGTGACAGAATCGTAGTTATGAAGGATGGTTTTGTACAGCAGATTGATACTCCTCAGAACCTTTACCTCAACCCTGTAAACAAGTTCGTTGCAGGATTCCTTGGTTCACCTCAGATGAACATGATCGATGCTGTTCTCAGACAGGATCCTACAAACATGCTCTACTACGTAGAGTTCGGTTCAGATGATTCAAAGAACTCAAGAGGAGTTAAGTATACAATCGTAGTTCCACCTGAAAAGGCTACACCACAGCTTGCAAGTTATGTAAACAAGGAAGTTATCATGGGTATCCGTCCTGAAAGCATTCACGACGAACCAATGTACCTCCAGAGCGCTACAACAGGCATTGTTGAGTGTGAAGTAGAAATCACAGAAATGATGGGTGCTGAAACATACCTCTACCTCAACTGTGAAGGTATCCAGCTCACATCAAGAGTTGCTCCTACATCAACAGCAAGATCACAGGACAGAATCAAGGTTGTTATGGATCCTTACAAGATTCACCTCTTCGACAAGGAAACAGAAGTTACAATCATGAACTAATCTGTATCTCAGATACATTTATAAAAGGCTTTCCGTATGGAAAGCCTTTTTTGCTGTTAATGCTTCTAAAAAAATCTCCGGCAGACCCTGTCACGGGCCGGCCGGAGATTTTTTTATAGAAGAATTAAATTATTATTCGCTTATTTTGTATACCCAGTTGAATTTGTCTTCAAGTTTACCGTACTGGATACCTGTCATTGTATCATAAATCTTCTGTGATACTTCGCCGATCTTGTTGTCGTTGATTGTCATTACCTTGTCGCCCCACTTGAGCTTTCCTACAGGTGAGATAACAGCGGCTGTACCTGTACCGAATACTTCGTCAAGCTTTCCTGCATCGTATGCATCGGCTACTTCCTGAATAGTGATTCTCTTTTCGGAAACCTTCATGCCCCAGCTCTTGCAGAGTTCAAGAACTGACTTACGTGTGATACCTGAGAGAATTGAACCCTGAAGTTCAGGTGTAACAACTTCGCCGTCGATAATGAAGAAGATGTTCATAGCACCAACTTCTTCTATGTATTTCTTTTCAACACCGTCAAGCCAGAGAACCTGTGAGTAGTTCTGCTTGTGAGCCTCATCCTGTCCGATGAGTGATGCAGCGTAGTTACCGCCTGTCTTTGTGAAGCCCATACCACCCTTTACTGCACGTACGTAGTTTGATTCTACATAAATGCCTACAGGATTAAGACCTGTTGAGTAGTATGCACCTGATGGTGAGAGAATGATTATGAACATGTAGCTGTCAGCCGGCTTAACACCGAGGAACGGATCAACAGCTATGATATATGGTCTTATGTAGAGTGAAGCACCGTCTGTGTGAGGAACCCAGTCCTTTTCAATGCTTACGAGCTTGTCGAGAGCCTTTACACAGAAATCAACGTCGATTTCCGGAATAACGAGTCTCTGGTTTGATACGTTAAGTCTCTTGAAGTTTTCTTCAGGTCTGAAGAGCTGAATCTTGTTGTCAGCTGTTCTGTATGCCTTGAGACCTTCGAATACTTCCTGAGCATAGTGGAGACACATAGCAGCAGGACTGAGTTCGAGAGGAGCATAAGGTACTATACGTGCATCATGCCAGCCCTGGCCCTTGTCGTAGTTCATTATGAACATATGATCAGTAAATACGTGTCCGAAGCCGAGGTTGCTTTCGTCTGTCGGTTTCGCTTTAGGATTTTTTGTTAGTTCTACGCGGATATCCATAGTTTTAATCAGCCTTTCATTTTATAGAGAATGACAAAATTATTTTGTCGCTAACTATAATTATATCATATTTCTATAGAATATACTATACTCTTAGGAAAAAAATTAAAAAAATTTTGTTATATTATTCTTTTAGTATTTCTTTTCCATGAAAAGTTTGATATAATAATATAGTGAACGCCGCGATATAGGCTGACCGGTACGTATCTGCATGCGTAAATTCCCTGCAGACCGGGCCTGGCGTGACATGTACAGAAAACACATCAGACAAAATGCGTTCTCTGTATTATTGCCGCTTACTATGATGCTGAAAGCAGCATTAAAAAGAACGGAGGAGAAAAAGTGAACAAATATAAAAAACTTGCAGCCAACACGCTGATTTTTTCACTCGGGTCGTTCAGCTCAAAAATACTTAGCATACTGCTTCTTAAGCTGTATACTTCCTATATGGTGAAGTCAGACTATTCGGTTGCGGTTCAGATTCAGAACATAATCAATCTTCTCGGACCTGTTGTAACTCTCAGTATTTCAGAGAGCATACTCAGATTCGGACTGAAAAAGGATCTTAAAAAGGAAACTGTTTATTCCACAGGCGTTATGACCGGTGTGTCCGGACTTTTTGCCGGAATGATAGTTCTGTGGCTGATAGCTTCATTTACAAAATTCAGCGCATATCTGCCGCTGATGCTGATAATGCTGCTGACGTCGGAGTTCAGGTGGATGCAGCAGCAGTATGCAAAGGCTAAAAATATGATAAAGCTGTACACGGTTGACAGTATTCTGTCTACACTTTCACTTGTACTGTTTTCACTGCTGTTTGTAGTGGTTTTCAGGATGAATATCAGCGGATATATCCTTTCGATTGCTTTATCTGATTTCTGTTCGATTGTTTTCCTGATGTATTTTGCACGAATGACAAATGACTTTAAACCGGCTTATGCTGATCCGGCTCTTCGTAAGCAGATGATAAGGTACAGTATTCCGCTTATTCCTACTTCAGTACTGTGGTGGATAGTAAGCTCATCAGACCTTTTCATGGTTTCAGCATTTCTCGGTGATGATGTCAACGGTCTATACTCAGTTGCTTACCGTATACCGAACCTGATATCATTTGCTGCAGTTATTTTCTTCAGGGCATGGCAGATATCAGCCATCTCGGAGTATGGCACCAGGGAAAGCAGAGACTATATATCAAATGTCTATGAAGCGTATACTTCGCTTATGTTCCTTGCTTCTGCCGGAATTATGATGCTTGTAAGCCCTCTTACAAAGCTTCTTACTGACGAAAGCTACTGGGATTCATTCCGCATGACACCATTCCTTGTTGTTGCTGCGCTTATGCAGAGCTTCTGTAACTTCCTCAGCGGTATCTACAATGCAGCTGATTCAAACCACAAGTCGCTGACAACAAGTGCGGTTGCAGCCGGAGTCAATCTGGTACTAAACCTCGTGCTCATTCCTTTCGTAGGCGTTCAGGGTGCAGCCTTTGCCACAATGGCGGCGTATTTTGTATGCTTTGTCATCAGACTTCTCGATACCCAGAACATTGCAAGATATAAGATAGACTGGCCGAAACTTGGTATAAATGTATGCGTACTGATGCTTATGGCCATTGTAATTCTTTCAGGCGCTCCTCTTATGATGCTGTGGCTCGCTGCAGGATTTATCGGTGTGCTTGTTCTTAACATCAAGCCACTTGTGTCAACAGCCTTAAGACTTCTGAAAAAATCATAATGTTCCGTAAGGAACGGCTGATAAAAAGCAGACTGAATTTAAAAAAAACAAAGGCACCGCCGGGTTTCCGGCGGTGCCTTTGTTTTTGGTATACTGGACTGTGCTGAATTATCTGATTCCCCAGATGTCTCTTGCGTAGTCGTTGACAGCGCGGTCGGCAGAGAATATGCCTGCACCGGCAATGTTCTGAAGTGACATTCTGAGCCATGTGTACTTGTCGTTGTAAAGCTCTGTTGAACGCTTCTGAGCTTCACGGTATGAATCAAAGTCTGCAAGAACCATGTAAGGGTCCTGATTCTGGAGGGAATTTGCAACTTCGCTGAATGCACATCCGTTGATACCCTTGTAGATACGGTTTACAGCCTGTTTGATAGTTTCGTTTGAATCATAGTAGCTCTTCGGATTGTATCCGGCCTGCTTCTTTGCAGTAACCTCATCTGCATTCATACCGAAGATGATGATGTTTTCATCGCCTACAGCCTGCTTGATTTCGACGTTTGCACCGTCGAGAGTACCGAGTGTAACCGCACCGTTGAGCATGAGCTTCATGTTACCTGTACCTGATGCTTCTGTACCTGCGAGTGAAATCTGTTCTGAAATATCACTTGCCGGCATGAGGAGCTCTGAGAGTGTAACCTTGTAGTCTTCAAGGAAGAATACGCTGAGCTTCTGTGAAATCTTAGGATTTTTCTTAATCTCTTCTGAGATGCTCCAGATCATCTTGATAATCTGCTTTGCAAGATAGTATCCAGGTGCAGCCTTGGCAGCGAAGATATATGTCTTTGGAGTGAAGTCTGCATCAGGATTTTCGAGGAGATAGTTGTAGTCAGCGATTATGTTGAGTGCGTTAAGGTGCTGACGCTTGTATTCGTGAAGTCTCTTGACCTGAACGTCGAAAATGCTGTCAGGATCGATTTTGAAATCAAGGTTGCAGTAGTTTTTGCAGTACTTGAGGAAGTTTTCCTTGTTTTTGTGCTTAATCTTTGCAAGCTCGTCGAGTACTGCCTTGTCATCTGCAAAGAGGCTGAACTTCTTGAGTTCGCTTCCGTCCTTGAGGAATCCGCTTCCGATTTTGTCTTTAAGAAGCTGTGTAAGACCAGGGTTTGACTGGTAGAGCCAGCGTCTGTAGGCAATACCGTTTGTAACGTTCTTGAACTTGTAAGGATAGAGCTGATGTTCGTCTGAGAATACATCCTGCTTGATGATTTCAGAGTGAAGCTTTGAAACACCGTTAACACTGTGTGATGTTGCAACACAAAGCGTAGCCATGTGAACATTGTTGTTCTTTACTATTGACATACGGCTTGTCTTGTCATAGTCGTTGTCAGTGAGCTGTGCAATCTTTGCGCAGTATCTGTTGTTGATTTCAACAATGATGGAGAAGATTCTCGGAACGATGTTCTTGAGGAGGTTTACATCCCACTTTTCAAGAGCTTCTGCCATTACGGTGTGGTTTGTATATGCAAATGTGTTCTTTGTGATGTGCCATGCCTTGTCCCATGAGTATCCGCAGTCATCAAGAAGAATTCTCATGAGTTCAGGTATTGCGAGTGTAGGGTGAGTATCGTTGATATGAATTGCAACCTTGTCGTGAAGGTTTTCAAGAGTGCCGTAAACAGACATATGGTTTGTAACGATATCGCCGACTGATGCAGCACAGAGGAAGTACTGCTGTCTGAGTCTGAGGGACTTTCCTTCAAGATGGTTGTCGTTAGGGTAAAGAACCTTGGAAATTGCATTTGCAATGCTGTTCTGGCTGAGAGCCTTTGCGTAATCGCCCTGATTGAACATTGCCATATCGAAGCTTGGTGACTTTGCAGTCCAGAGTCTGAGTACTGAAACGCCTTCGCTGTCATAGCCGGATACGTACATATCACAAGGAACAGCAAGAACTGTGCTGTAGTTCTGATGTGAGATGTGGTGGTACTGGTTGTCCCAGTATTCGTGGAGTTCACCTTCAAAATGAACTTCTATAGCCTTTTCAGGTTTAGGATCGAGCCATACATCGCCGCCCGGAAGCCAGTTGTCAGGAAGCTCTGTCTGCCATCCTTCATCTATCTTCTGCTTGAATATACCGTATTCGTAGCAGATTGAATAACCCATTGCAGGAATCTCCTGTGTAGCCATACCGTCAAGGTAGCATGCAGCGAGTCTTCCGAGACCGCCGTTTCCGAGACCAGCGTCAGGTTCGTTTTCGTATATTTTGTCGAGGTTGATTTTGTAGTCCTTGAGAATGCTTCTTACGTCATCAGCAATTTCAAGATTGTAGAGGCTTGTTTTTAAGGATCTGCCCATGAGGAATTCCATTGAGAGGTAGTAAACCTGCTTTCTTCCCTCTGAATTGATCCTGTTGTTGAAGCTGCTTCTCTTTTCACTCAGAAAACGCATCACTATAGTAGAGAGTGCGTTATAGACCTGAGCGTCGGATGCAGCATCCGGTGCCACGTTGTAGTTAGCCTTGAGAACTCTTTCGAGTTCCTTTTTGATATAATCCCTGTTCATCTTTTTCATCTTTTTTCTCCGTTCTCCGGCCAGACTGCATCTTCCCCGTGACAAACCGATGATTATTCGTCATTTTGATAGATAGCACACAACGCCGGTAATTGAAAATCAGTGATATACATAAAAGAATCACTATACGTACTATTATACACGAATTAAAAGATGAATTCAAGACTTTCTGATAAACTATTTGATTTTTAAGGTGATTTTTTCAGATCCGTAAATACAAGGTCTGATTTTCAGACGGGATTCTGCCTACATGAAAGTGGTCTAAAATGTGCATTTATACAAATTGAAAGTATTAATCGAAAATATTTATATAAACTATTGACAGCATCCGTTAACGGTGATATACTATGTACAGAAGATAAGTCACGGAGTTATTACAGTGACGGTTCTTCTTCTAACCTGAACTTCTACTAATCATCCTACTCTTTAGTTCCACTAATTTATTTCACACTTTATTTTCAAACCATTTACTTTTCAATCTCACTACTCATAATAATAAAATAGTAAAAATTTAATTATTGGGCAAACTTGCTGAAAGGCAAGGACGCAAAGCTAACGGGTCTAAACCGAATAAAAAGGGTATGACAGCCAGCTGCACAATTTTTAAACGGACCTTTAAGAACGGACGTTTATGGTTGGAAATAGAGGCTGATACCACAAGTATCAGCCTTTTCTTATTTTTAGTATTTAATATGAGTAAATATAAAGCAGGGAGGAATTGCTATGAAGGGAATTGCAAAATTTTTAAGCGGCTTTTTATCAGCTGCGCTTGCTGTAAATTTTGCAGCTCCGGCTGTTTCAGAATGTATGGCAGCTGCAGATGACACAATCGCCAGTCTGAGCGAGGTTATAAAAAATGGTCTTGAAAATTACCAGGAAACAATTGATATAAGTAAGTTTGAGATTGATCCTATGACATCAGAGGGAATAAGCAGAATATCTGAAGTGGTTCAGTATGTAAGGAAAATTCCTGATATGTTCTGTATAGGAATCGAAGGCAGTGTTAAGGTAAAGCCGGGACGAGCTGCTGACGGAAGCATTATCGCCCAGGGCCTTATGGTTACATACAACAACACACGTGAAGAAGCTGATGCGCTTCGTTCCGAGCTTAACGGAAAGATAGATGAGATTATATCTGCCAGCATCACACCTGATATGACAGAACTTCAGAAGGCTCTCAAGCTTCACGACTATATAGTACTTAATACAGTTTATGACACAAAGGGCGAACTTCCGGACAGAGACAACGGTTCTTCAGCATATGACATTCTCGTCTGCGGAAACGGTGTCTGCGAAGGTTACGCACAGGCTTACAATATGCTCCTTGCGAAGGTTGATATTTCATCAATCATGGTTACAAGCTACAAGATGAACCATG
The DNA here is from genome assembly GCA_045642145.1 of Oscillospiraceae bacterium. GTDB lineage: Bacteria > Bacillota > Clostridia > Oscillospirales > Ruminococcaceae > HUN007. Next base: position 29,097 of record JAZUIH010000090.1, read on the forward strand.
CATGGAACCTTGTAAATATCGATGACGAGTGGTATCACGTTGATACAACCTGGGATGATCCGGTTCCGGATTCACAGGGTCTTGTTAATCACAAGTACTTCCTTCTCTCTGACAGCGAAATCAGAAGAGAAAGTGAAGTAAGAAGATACATACACGATAACTGGGACAGCAGAGGTCTCGAAGCAACATCCACAAAGTATGACAATGCTTTCTGGAGCACAGTAGGAACAGAAATCTTCCTTCAGGGCGACAAGTGGTACTTCGTAAGCGCTGAAGGTGAGTACACAACATATACCGAGTCAGAGAACACAACAAATACATTCGTAAGCATCTCTGATGACAAGTGGATGGCATGGGAAAACGACGGCAGCTACTGGAAGGGCGTTTATGCAAGCCTTATCATATCTGACGGAGTGGTTTTCTACAACACACCAACCAACATCTACAGAATGAATCTTGACGGTTCATGCAAGCAGGGTCTCAGATACGTTAATCCGTATGATACAAACGGATATATGTACGGCATGAGACTGATAGACGGCAAATTATATGCAGTTATCAAGCAGTCACCTAACGAAGAAGGTTACCTCCATGAGGTAATGGATCTTGCACTTGATGACTACTCATATGTAGGAACAGTTCTCAGAGCCATTCAGGACCTTGAGGACGGCGGATATCAGGAATTCAACATGCAGGATACAGAAGCTATCCTTCCTAAGGAAGCTATCGAATGCATGAAGTCAAAGAACGTAAAGATCTCTCTTGACCTTGGCGAATACAGCTGGGATATCAGCAGCGAAAACATCAAGGATGAAGAGGCAAAGGATCTTAATCTCGAAATCAGGCAGGATCAGGGTATCATACCTGAGGAAATGCTTTCAACAATCAGCGGTTCACACGGCAAGTGCGTTGAACTCAATCTTACACACAGCGGTCCTTTCGGACTTACAGCAAACATCAACTACAGTCTTGGCGATGAATTTGCCAACAACAAAGCGGTTCTGTATTACTACAATCAGGCTGAGTCAAAAATGGATCAGGTAGATTTCATGATGACCGACTGTGAGGGTAATTTACAGATAGATCTTGAACATGCATCGAGTTACGCAGTAATCCTGCGGGACATCAACGATCATGAAGACCCTATAATAGCAGAAGAGGAGAAGCCACCGCAAACTTCTGAAGAGCTCGAGGCTGCTGAAACAGCTCCTGAGGAAATTACAAATCCTGAGACTTCAGAAAAGATTGAAAGCAATATTGAAGTAGCTCCGCTTCTCAAGGGCGACATCAATATGGACGGTATAGTTGACATAGTTGACTTATCACTCCTTTCACTCGCATGTATCAGAGAAATCAGACTTTCAGATGATCAGCTTGAAGCAGCTGACGTAACACATGACTCTGCAGTTAATCTCGCAGATCTGGCTTGTATGCGACAGTACCTCTCGAATCAGATTGATAAGTTCTGATGGAGAACAAACATAAGATATTTTCAAACAAATAGTGTTTTTCTCATATTTCCTTGGGAAACGCCCCTGTCACTGACAGGGGCGTTTTCTCGTCCTGATACGGAACGGTGCGGAAAATATCGAAAATATTTGAAAAAACCGCTGTGCACCTATTGACAAATGCGGATTTAAGAGTTATAATTGTAAAGGTTTCAAACTTTACAAACTGACTCACAGGAGGGGAATGTATGGCGAAAAACCTCGATTATGCAGTGCTGCTGGATTTCTACGGAGATCTGCTTACGGAAAAACAGCGTGATATCATGCAGCTTTATTACTATGAGGACCTTTCGCTTTCTGAGATTGCAGAAAACGAGAATATATCCAGACAGGGTGTGCATGACGCGATAAAACACGCAGAACAGTACCTCGATGATTTTGAGGAGAAGATAGGACTTTTCAGAAAAACAACACTGTTCCGCGGCATTATAAACGATATAAGAAGCTGCACAGTCGAATACAGTGAAAAATACTGCTATCAGAAAAATATTTCTGAATATACCGATAAAATACTCAAAACTATTGAAAAGAGCGATGAACTCTTCAGATAGTGCAGCAAAGGAGGCTTCTTAAATATGGCATTTGAAGGCTTGTCTGATAAACTGAATAACGTTTTCAAGCGTCTGAAGTCAAGAGGAAAACTGACAGAGGCTGATGTAAAAGAGGCCATGAGAGAGGTACGTCTTGCACTTCTTGAGGCGGACGTAAGCTATAAAGTTGTTAAGGATTTCGTTGCGAAGGTTTCCGAGAGAGCAGTCGGAGAGGATGTACTCAAGAGTCTTACACCTGCACAGATGGTTGTCAAGATTGTTAATGAGGAACTCTGCAGCCTTATGGGTAACTCAAACGCAAGAATCAACATGCCGTCGAAGCCGCCGTGTATCATCATGATGTGCGGACTTCAGGGTTCAGGTAAAACAACACACTCAGCAAAGCTTGCGAGATATTTTAAGGGACAGGGGCACAGACCGCTTCTTGTTGCCTGCGATATCTACAGACCGGCTGCTATAGACCAGCTTAAGATTGTCGGCGAAAAGGCAGAGGTCAAGGTCTTTGAGATGGGTCAGACTGATCCTGTAAAGATTGCAAAGGAAGCTGTTAAACACGCTAAGGACTACGGCCACGATATCGTGATTCTCGATACTGCCGGTCGTCTTCATATAGATACCGAACATATGCAGGAACTCAAAAATATAAAGACATCAGTAAAAACGCATGAAAAAAAGACCGCAAGCACGCGAAAATACGAAGAAAACCGAAAAATTAAGGGTATTGTGAAAAATAGAAATACGCAATAAACAGCAGAAAATATCACAATAACGAAAAATGGAGCGGAGCGGCGGTGGATACAAGGGGAACTGAACGAGTAAGAG